>NZ_JBDLLG010000016.1:0-119037 GCF_039822625.1 Marinimicrobium locisalis | reverse complement strand
TTGGGTGGCGCATTGCGAGCGTGTCGGCCGGGGCCAGGAGGCGCTGCAGTATCTGGCTCGCTATCTGTATCGTGGTGTAATCAGCAATCGCAACATCCTGGATGATGACGGTACGACTGTGACCTTCCGCTACCAAAACAGTCGGGACCGACAATGGCAGACCCGCACATTGCCCGGTGAAGACTTCCTCTGGCTGTTACTTCAGCACGTGCTGCCCAAAGGGTTTCGTCGCGCCCGCGATTACGGCTTCTTGCACGGCAATGCAAGGCCACTGCTCAATCTGTTGCAATGGCTTCTTCGGGTACCGAAACCGCCGCCGGTCGAAAGGCACTCGGTGAGCCTGCCCTGTCCACACTGTCAGGGACGAATGAGGGTGACCGGAATGCGACCGGCCAGAGAGCGTCCGGGGTAATAATGTAGCCTTCCGATAAACCGCCATACACCGGGAGGGAGAACGCACTCATTTATGTAAAAGCCGTCTGATTTTCTTATCGTCCGCCCGCGGCGAGGATCTCGCTCGCCCTGAATAAAGGCCGCTTGCAACGAGCGGCCCCAAACCACCAACCTAAAAACTACTTAATTACCTATAGAGAGAGCGACGACCCCCGGGCTCGTTCAACAATGAGATAGGTTGCGGCAAGCGCAACATATCCTTATTCGTTATACGATTACTCGACTTTTGCAAAAATCTCGCCTGCATCTGGAACAGACATTACCTTTATTTGAGAGACCCCAAATCCCAGGGGGAATATTTGGTTATAAGGGTCTTTTGTAATGAAGAATTCAAGAAGCTTAACCCCGGACAAAAGGTATGCATTTACTTTTTCGGAGAACAACTCGGATAGGACACTTGATGAGCTACTTGATTTGCTATGAATTATGTCATTTCTTAATCGCTCTAAATTTTTGAAGTCAGACCAGAATTTCTCTCTAGTTGGACTCTCAACATTCAAAATACATGGGAGTATTGATGAAACCTTTTCTGAGGTATTTATCCAACGTTCAATTTGAGGCTTGCCATAAAGCTCGATAATCCCTTTGCTATTACTTTTCTCATACACGTAATCATCAGGAATGCTAGCGTTGCAAAATGATTCTACGGCCTTGTATCCAAAAACGATAGATTTTTGAATTTCTTCTAGAAAATCATAAGCCGACTTTACGTCTGTATCGAATAAAGAGTGATCAGCATTCTTGGCGCGTTTCTTGATAGAATCCCGTAAAATATTGGCATTCTTCTTGGCTTTAGTAGATATGCTAAGTGACAACGCAATTTCGTTGGGAGCTGCGACGCCAACCTCAACTTGGTCTATTTTTGCGTTTATCAGCTTTTGGAAAAATGCCGTCTGATTACTCTCTTGATCATGCACACCTGTAGGTTTGTTTGCACGCATATCAGGCACTGGGATATTTTCTCCGTCTTCCCTTTCACCTTTAATAGTATGCACGCAAACCATCTGTTCATTTAGTTTGAGATTAAAGCTCAAAACTTAGCTCCTTGTGCAATCGTATAACGCTGCGAGCAGCGGCGCGTTTTTTGCGTCCGCTGCCTTGCCTGGTTAAGTGGCGACACACCGGGATAACTATTGGCACGTTGTGAGCCTGCGAACCAGACTGAATTTATGGCACCCGAAAGAACTCTGGTTTTGAGGATGCCCCCAACCTGGGTTGTGGCCGCCCCAAAAAAACGGGAAAGCCGAGCAGCGACCACCTTTACTCAACAATGGCACCAGGAACGATTCTGCCGGATATGTGGCCCGGCACTGAGCCTGATGCTAGAGCCCCAACTACTGGCACTGACTTCTAGTTTGGCAACGCCCTGCAAAGAACAGAAAGGCAGAGCCATTTAACAGTATTATTAGACGGAAACTTTCCGTGTTTAAACACGGAAAGTTTCCGTCTTTCACATTTAGCGCCTTTTATATCATGCCCTGTAAGGCCCGTCACTCCTGCCTTAGAACGTATCGATATAAAAACGGTGGTGTGGAATACGGAAAGTTTCCGTGTGTGGGATATTATACAGAGCGCTCGGAATAAAGTGGGTGAGGTTGGAAATTAGCGGGCGGTGTTGCGTTCCCTTGCCTCCTTCGTCATGGGGCTGATTTGCCCCGCTTCCGGCAATTCTTCACCGAATACCAACCAATACTTGTATTCCGGAAAGCAAGAGGCGATTGCTGTTAGTTCACTGGCTCTCAGCGCTACCTTTCGGCGCTGAACGTCGGCAAACCTTGCATAGCTCACTCCCGCCTCTTCTAGGACGGACTTCTTGCTTCTGTCTGTGAATTTAAACAATAGGTCAAGCCTATCTATCTCATCCATACGATATAAAAATACACTTTGGAATTATTCCAATAATTTGGAATAATTCCATCTGTCGATAGAAAACCGCCTTCCAAAGCCCAGCGGTCGTTAACGTGAAACATAGTGAGACAAAGCGCATGGACTTTCAAGAACTGGAGCAAGAAGCCTTGCGCCACGCTCGCCGTTTGAGGAATCCCTCGATGTCGATTGACTTGACTTATCGATAGGCGCAGGAGCTCAAGCCGTGAGTTAATGAAGGGACCAGCTAACCACCACCGACTGTCGAGGAGTCGATAATGGCTGACGCGAAGTTTACTCAAAATACGTTTAGCTGTCACAGCCTTCAGGCGCTGACAGCTCTCCCCACCCTTAAGCCGGTCCTGTTCTTTGACCCGGCCGCCAATACGCTCGATTTGGTGGATACCGCCACTCACCGGCTGGGCGCGGCCCAGAAGCTGCTGGAACTCACGGCCTCCTGCCACATGCAGGACGCCGATAACCAGGCGCTTGGGGTGGTATCCGAAGCGGCCTACCTGCTGCTCTCTGACGGATACGACCTTTTCCAGGCCCTGGCGGACAGGGCGCTGGAGCCAGAAAGGGAGTATTAGCCCTGTTGTGCTGGCCATCTCCCGGGGTAGGGGCGATCAGTCGCCCCGGCCCCGGTGTCTCAAAAGGCTGTGATTGACGGCTGGAGCTTAGCTTCATCCTCCAGCTTGGTATCCCCACCAACGATGGGAGCTCAAATCACCTCTCAGGTCTGGCGGATTAGTTCACGTGGGATCGATCGCTTTCCAGCAGGGGGTTGCGGGCGATCTGCCTCAAGCTTCAGACTTCCAGATTCCCCAGTTACGTAATGCTTCCCGCGAGCCAGCTAAAATGATTTACCGGATACTGCACGACGAGTCGTACCTGATGCATGTAATCCCCCCGGTCGAGTCCATGACCAAGCTGGGGGAGGAGCACGGCACCTTCGCCTTCAATGCTGAGCCCAAGTCGTATCGGGATGTCTGGAAGCCGCTGGAGATCGAGTTCCGTCCCTGCGAGGGTTCCAAGGCCACCGAGGTGCCGGACGTATCGGAAAATTTTGGGCGGCTGTTTCTGTCTGAGCGGGCGTTCGAGGTGCTGGGTGAGCTATTGGGTCAGTGTGGTGAGTGCCTGCCAGTAACGTTTGGAGGCCGAAAGGGGTATATCTTCAATCCCACCCTAACGGCTGAACAGGCAGGCGCGGTCGATAACCAGCTGCTCTCCTACGATGAACATGGAAATTTGAGCCATTTCGGCTTCAAAGAGCCGAACCTTCTTGGGGTTCACGTCTTCAAAACGGAGTTGGATCTGTACAAGGGCGTATTTTGCCTGGAATCGATAAAAGCCGCGTTCACTGACGCAAATCTCACTGGTATTGTTTTTAGCGAGGACGCGAGCGGCCCTACCGGACAAGCTCACGGGGAAACCCATTAGCAATTTTTTCGATACATAAGGCGGGTAGGAAATAAAAAACCCCCAGATCTTGCGATCTGAGGGTCATTTATTGGTGGAGGCGGGGGGAGTTGAACCCCCGTCCGCCGGTACTCCGCTCTCGGCTCTACATGCTTAGTTTCCGTTTATTGATTTAGCCTCTTACAGCCCAACGGGCAGGACGTAAGACGCGATCCTGTTTAGGTTTTAACGGATCCGCCACAGGCGAGCTTCACCGCGATCCAGTTCTATTTGACAGTCAATAACGCGGTACTGGCACCTTGCTATTGACCGCTAGCAGGTTTTTAGGCTGCTAGAGCGTAGTTGTCGTCGTTGGCAACTATTAAGTTGCAGCTTTGGATTAACGTGATTGGCTGCCATCACGACATGCACCTTGAGTTTCGTTACCGGCGTCGAATCCAAATCGCCCCCGAAACTGGGGGAATCTGTGATCTACCGGGCCCGAGCAATAATGCCGGGCACCTTCTGGGACTTCGGTCTACACCGGAAGTTCCGTCTGACTGCGTATTGTAGGACGGTCTTGCACTCAAGACAACCGGTTTGTTCTATAGTAGGGCCATGAAAGATCTGATCCACCAATTCGGCCGATTGCGCCTACTGGCGTTGGCGCTGACGTTCTTGCCCCTGGCCGCGATTCCGCTGGCCGGGGTGGTTTGGTTGTGGCAAACCGGCTACCTGTTTCACTGGCTGCTTCTGCTCGCCCTCTGCGCCGGCCTTGCACTGCTTCTTCAGGCTTGGCTGGCCTTCAAGGACAGGCGCCGCATGCTTGAGACGCGAACCCGGCCGGATGGCAACTGGTCCGCCACCGCCGAGGCCGCCTGGACGAAGGTGGAAGCGCTGGCGCAGAGTGTGGAGCCCCAGGCGTATTCGTGGCAGGAAAGCACACCGCTTTGGTCGCTGGGGCAGGAGACCCTGGAGCAGGTGGCCCACCACTTCTTCCCCGACAAGGAGCGGCCGCTGCTGGAGCTGACGCTGCCCCACGCGCTGTTGATTGTGGAGCGGGCCAGCCGTGAGCTGCGCAAGGAGATCGTCCACACTCTGCCGTTCAGCCACCGCTTCAGCGTCGGCACCTTGGTGCGGGCCCGCTCCTGGCAGCAAACCGCCACCCGCTACCATAACGCCTACCGCCTCGGGCGGGCGCTGTTGAGCCCGGCGGGGGCCCTCTATAAAGAGTTCAATCGGGCGGTGGGGGGCCATATTCTGGACTACGGTAGCGAACGGCTGCAGCGCTGGTTGCTGCAGGAGTATGTCCGGAAGGTGGGGTTTTACGCCATTGAGCTCTACAGCGGCAACCTGTTGTTGAGCGGCGAGCTGACCAGCGGTAGCGGCCATCCCATTCAGGTCGTGGTTTTTGGTCCCGCCCAGAGCGGAAAAACGACCGTTGTTGACACCTTTGCCGGAGAGGAATCGGAGCCGGTGCCGGAGAGGGGGAATAAGTGGGTCAGTGTCCACCGGCTCAACTCGTCCGACTGGGGGGAGTTGGAACTGTGGGATACTGCCGCCTGGAAGGGTTTACCCCGGCGTCAGGCCCGCCGCGCGGTGGCCTCAGCCGATTTGATTATCTGGGTGAGTCACGCCGTTACGGCGGATGTGAAATATGAAGCGGAACAGGTTTCCCGCCTAAAACGCTGGTTGGCGAGCCGCGTAGGCCAGCCCGAGCCGCCACTTTTGGTGGTTTTGACGCACAGCGAACAAGTGGATGCCGTGGAGCGGAAGGAGCGTACTGCCGAGGCATTTGCCGTTGCGAAGGAGAGTGTTGTGGCCCTGTCAGCCAAGCCAACAATGTCGGAGGCGTCAGCGACCAGTCCTCAAGCGGTTCTGAGGCGCGAGCCGCTGCACGCCGCCTTTGTTTACCACTACTCCCAGGTGGTGCGCTGCCAGTACTGGCGTTACTTGCACCGCCAGCGCCGGGCGGAAAACCGCGAGCTTGCCGGTCGTCAGTTGCGCAACGTGGCCGGCAGTGCCTGGAAGACGGCGCGCGGAGTATTCCGGCGCCATCCAAAGCGGTAGTTTCGCCCTTAGTCCCGGGTCTTGGTGCGGGTCACGTCAGTGCTGATTTCCGCCACCACGCGCCGGTTCAGTTCACGGCCTTCGGCGGTGTCGTTAGTGGCGGTGGGGCGCTCTTCACCATAGCCCACGGCCTTAACGCGGTCGGCAGAAAGGCCAAAGCGCTCAATCAGTACTTCGCGAACCGACTCGGCGCGGCGCTGGGACAAATCCTGGTTGTAGGCGGCGGCGCCGGTATTGTCCGTATGGCCTTCCACGGTCACCTGGGTTTTGTCGAACTGGTTCATGAAGTCCGCCACCTTCTTAACTTCCGACATGTAGGCTTCGCGAACTTCGGCACTGTTGGTGGCAAACTCGACCCGCATCTCGATGGAGACGTTCTCGCTCAGTTCAATGGGGCAGCCGGTGTTGTCCACCTTATATTGACGGGCGGTGCCGGGGCACTGGTCCTTGGAGTCCACTACGCCGTCATTGTCACTGTCCCGCTCACAGCCCTGGCTGTCCACGCGAGTGCCGCGAGGCGTGTTCGGACAATTGTCCCGCTCGTTAATCACGCCATCGTTGTCGCTATCCAGTGGCTGCTGGGGTTCCGGCTCGGGCTGTGGTTTGCTGCCACTATAACCGAACAGGAAGCTCAGCCCGGTGCTGAAGGCCACATCGGTGTACTCGTTATCCATGCTATTCATTACGCGCATATCCGTGCGCCAGCTCAGGCGCTTGGCCAACTGGTATTTAATGCCAATGCCAGCGTTAATCAGGGTGTCTTCCTCTTCACCCCCCATTAGTTGCTGGCTGTCCAGGATCTGATGGCCCGCGCCCAGGGCGAGATAGGGGCGCGCTTTTTCTCCAAGATCGGCCAAATGGTAGAGCGCGTCCAGTCTGTATTGCTGGCCTTCGGCCTCAAAGCCGGCGCCTTCGTCGAAGGCGGTTTCGAAATAGGTGCCCATGACCTCCACGCCCCAGCGGTTGGTCAGGTTCATGCCCAAACCGAGGTTGTAATGTTCGGAGTCATTGAGGGTGTTTCCGAATAGCGTACGCCCAGCGCCGCCATGCAGTTCAAACATGGGGCCTTCTTCTTGGGCGCTAGCGAAAGTCGGTGATAAAGCGAGGGTTAGTGCAGCAAGGGAGGTTCCGAGTTTTAAAGCCATTGTGACTCTCCTAAAGTTTCCGTGGCGAATGTGAATGTATTGTAGACAACGTAGATCCAGGTTTCGCGACCTTTTTGTCGTTTCTGGTAGCCTTAGTGATGGTTGGCGGCTAAAAGTTCAAGGGGCGGACTCGATGAGGCGCTCGGTTTATGGCAGAGAAGTCCACGACTTGAGCCATTGTGTCGCTTGTGAATTTTTGAAAGTGCCAGCGAGCAAACCTGACTGGGAGGATTCTTACGCTAGTCACACCCAGTCGGATTACTGTGAGTAAAAAAAATTTTAAGAGCGGCCGGTGGGTGGAGCTTGGAAGAGCTCGCGCCGGGAAAGGAACGTCACGCTTTTTGGGTGGGTGGTGCCTTCGGTTTGCCCACCCTACGTATTGAAAGGCTACATTGGTAGCGTTGGGGGTCGAGGTGTCGAATACGACTAAACGCTCAAGTATTTTTGCACCAAATCATCGCTAAGCTCGGCTATGGCGCCGGATGCCTGAGTGTGGCCTTTTTCCATAATAAAGAAGTCATCCGCCACTTTGCGGGCAAAGGGCAGTTTCTGCTCTACCAGAAGGACGGTTAAGCCCAGCTCCTTGTTCAGCTTGCGAATCACGTTTCCAATATCCCGAACAATATTCGGCTGAATCCCCTCGGTCGGCTCATCCAATAGCAGCACTTTCGGGTCCAACACCAAAGCCCGGCCGATAGCCAGTTGCTGTTGCTGGCCGCCCGATAAGTCTCCGCCGCGACGGTGGCGCATATCCAGCAATACTGGAAACAGCTCATAAATATGATCTGGCACCCGCGTAATCTTATCGTCGCGGGCGCCGAGGGAAATCTTCAGGTTCTCCTCCACGGTCAGCTGCGGGAAAATCTCCCGGCCCTGGGGCACGTACCCGATACCGGCACGAGCGCGGGCTTCGGTAGATATTTTGCTGATATCTCTGCCATTGAGTTTGATCTGGCCTTCCTTAATCGGGAGCATGCCGGTGATGCATTTGAGTAGCGTGGTCTTGCCCACGCCGTTGCGCCCGAGCAGGCAGCCACAAGTGCCTTCGCGCACTTCCAGGGAAAGGTCCCAAAGGATGTGGCTTTGACCGTAGAATTGGTTAACGTTTTCAATGGTTAGCACGTTTGTCTCCGACTACATTTGATCGTTGGTGGTCGAACTATTCGCCTAAGTACACTTCAATGACCTTGGGGTTGTTTTGCACCTGGTCCATGGTCCCTTCGGCCAAAACCGAACCCTGGTGCAATACCGTCACTTGGCGGGCGATGGAGCGAACGAACGCCATATCGTGCTCCACCACAATGACCGAATGATCTCCCGCCAGTGAGGTGAGCAGCTCCGCCGTACGCTCGGTTTCCTCGCCGGTCATGCCGGCCACCGGTTCATCCACCAGCAGCACCCGGGGGCTTTGCATCAGCAGCATGCCGATTTCCAGCCACTGTTTTTGGCCGTGGGAGAGTAGTCCGGCGGGGCGTTGCAGTTCGGCCTTTAAGCCGATTTGTTCCACCACCGAGCCGATTCGGTCCTTCTGCTCGCCACTGAGGGACTGGCTCAACGTAAACCAAACCCGCTTATCGGCATCGGTCGCCAACTCCAGGTTCTCGTAAACCGTTAGCGCCTCAAAGATCGTGGGTTTTTGAAACTTCCGACCAATGCCGCCGCGAGCAATCTGGTGTTCGGATAGCCCCAGCAGGTCGATTTGTTGACCGAAGTACACACTGCCCTCGTCCGGGCGGGTTTTGCCGGTGATTACGTCCATCATGGTGGTCTTGCCGGCACCGTTGGGTCCGATAATGCAGCGAAGTTCGCCATCGTCGACATAGAGGTTCAGGTTGTTCAGCGCCTTGAAACCGTCGAAGCTGACTGTCACACCCTCGACGTACAGAATCGGTCCGTGGCTGGTATCGAGCGGCTTGCCAAAGTTCGGGTCCCTTACTGGCAGGGCCCGGTGGCTGAACGGGTAGGCATTCTTAATCAGGTTCACGGGGCCTCCTTGGGTGCGGTCTGGTCACTGGCTGACTCGAGGGTGTCGCTTTCGTTTGTTTTCTTGCGTTTGAGCTTGTCAAACAAGCCCACCAGGCCTTGAGGCAGAACCAGGGTGACAATGACAAACAGCGCCCCGAGCACGAACAGCCAGCTTTCGGGGGACCAGGTGGTGAAGAGGGTTTTGGCGTAGTTCACCGAGAAGGCGCCCACAATCGCGCCGAACAGTGTTCCCCGCCCGCCGGCCGCAACCCAGACTACAAACTCAATGGAGTTCAATGGGGAGAATTCACCGGGGTTGATAATGCCTACCTGGGGCACGTAGAGCGCGCCGGCGATGCCCGCCAGCATGGAGGAGAACACAAACAGCCACAGCTTGTAGGACTCCACCTTATAGCCGCAAAAACGGGTGCGATTCTCCGCATCGCGAATGGAGACGATTACTCGCCCCATGCGGGAGGTGACGATATAACGGCAAGCCAGGTACCCCAGGATCAGCATCAACGCCGAGGCGACGAACAGTGAAATTCGGGTGCTTTTGGCGGTGATGGAAAAGCCGAGAATGTCTTTGAAGTCGGTCAGGCCGTTGTTGCCGCCGAAGCCCATTTCATTGCGGAAGAAGGCGAGCATTAGGGCGTAAGTCAGCGCCTGGGTAATAATCGCAAAATACACCCCGGTAACGCGGGAGCGAAACGCCAGCCAGCCGAACACCAGCGCCAGCAGGCCGGGCACCAGCAAAACCATCAGGGCCGTGAACCAGAACATATCAAAACCGTGCCAGTACCAAGGCAGACTCTCCCAGTCCAGGAAGACCATGAAGTCCGGCAGGACGGGGTGGCCGTACTCGCCCCGGTCGCCGATCTGGCGCATCAGGTACATGCCCATGGCGTAGCCCCCCAAAGCGAAGAACGCGCCGTGGCCCAGGGACAAGATGCCGGCGTAACCCCAGATCAAATCCACCGAAAGCGCCAATAGGGCAAAGCAGAGGAATTTCCCCAGGAGGGTCACCGTGTAGGTGGACACGTGAAAGGCCGAATCGCTGGGGACTAGCAGATTACACACCGGGACCACGACGGCCATCAGGGCGATGAGCCCCAGCACGGCCATGCCGCCCCGGTCGCTCAGTAATAAACGTTGTGTCAACATAAGTAGCTCTCGATCGCTTTCCAGGGGCCGGCCTATTCAGCGGCCCGTCCTTTTTGTGGGAACAACCCTTTGGGCCGTTTTTGAATAAACAGAATCAGCATCACCAACACCAGCACTTTGGCCAGAACGGCGCCGGCCCAGGGTTCCATGAACTTGTTGATGACGCCCAGGCCCATGGCACCTACCAGGGTGCCCCACAAATTGCCGACGCCGCCAAAAACGACCACCATAAACGAGTCAATGATGTAGGCCTGCCCGAGATTGGGGCCCACATTGGTCAGCTGCGATAACGCCACTCCGGCGATGCCGGCAATGCCCGAGCCGAGGCCGAAGGTCATGGCATCCACCCAGCTGGCGCGCACGCCCACCGCGCGGGCCATGGAACGGTTCTGAGACACCGCCCGAACTTTCAGCCCGAGAGAGGTGCGTTTGAGAATGGCCATTAATAGAAAAAAGACGATCAGACCGAAGGCCAAAATGTAGAGCCGGTTCAGGGTAAAGGAGAGGGCCGGGTTTAGCTGCACCGAGCCGCTCATCCAAACGGGCAGTTCCACACTGCGGTTCAGTGGCGAGAAAATGGTGCGGGCCGCTTGCTGAAGAATCAGGCTCAAGCCGAAGGTGGCCAGCAGCGTCTCAAGCGGTCGACCGTAAAGAAAACGAATGACCCCTCGCTCGATGGCGATACCCACCAGCGCGGAAATCAGAAAGGCGGCTGGGATCGCTATGGCCAAGCTCCACGCAATTTGGTCGGGGAAGAGCTGCTGAACCACCCAAGTGGTGTAGGCGCCGATCATCATCAGCTCGCCGTGAGCCATATTGATGACACCCATCACCCCGAAAGTAATGGCCAAACCGATGGCGGCGAGTAACAGGACAGAGCCTAGGCTTAGCCCAAAAAAAACATTCTCAACGAATTCGTAGAATTTCAGTTTCGTCTGTATGGACTCCAGGGCCTCCGCGGCGGCTTCCTGTACCGCCGGCACCGGGTCGTATTCTCGCAGGCGGCGCAGTTCATTGCGGGCTTCGCCCACCAGGGAACCGCGTAAAGAACTGATCGCGGACAAGCGCACCCGCTCGTTGCCGCTGTTTAAGTCGTACAGGGAGAGCGCGCTCTCAATGGTTTCATTGACCAGGCGAGAGTCTTCCACCTCGGCGCGGGCTTTTAGTAAACCGATGTTGTTCTCATCGATTCCTTCTTTGATCATCCGCTGAACCGCCTCATAGCGAACTTGAGCGTTTTCGGAATCGAGGTTCAGGCGAGCGAGGAGGTTGCGAATCTGGCTGCGCATCCGCGTGGTGACCGGTATTCGTTTGGTGTCGATGTCGCTCTCCAGGCTCTCGCCCGTGAGGGCGTTCTCCAGGCTGCCGTCGGCCCGTTCGATCAGGATGCGGCGTTCATCGGCCTCGTCGCTGTACAAGTCGCCCTCAAGCAAGGCGGACAAAATGATCGAAACCCGGTGATGGGATACCTGAGAGAGGGCATCAATGGCTTCGTCCCGTTTCATCAGGCTGGCTTGGGCGATGGCCCGGGTTTGTTGAGCTAGAGTCTCCTCCTCCTGAGCCGTTGCCGCCGAGCAAACGCACAACAATAGCGGAGCTAAGACACTCAGAAGCAGCCGCCCAAAAAGGGTCCTTGGTTGACCGGTGGTATTCATAACGTGGTGCTCTTATTGCCAGAATCGGTACACCGCCCGAGCAGGGGCCGGGCGGTGGTTCTTCCTGTGGCCTGTTGTGCTTATTACTCGGCGTCGGTCGCGCCCAGGCACTCTTTGGCTTTGGTGTCGTAGTTGCCGCAGTTGATCGGATCGGTCCAGTCCGCGATCAGGTTCTTGCTACCTTCTAGGTAATCGGACCAAGCGTCGCCGGATACCAGGTCCTCGGTTTGCCACACGGTCAGGAACTGGCCGTTGTCCTGAATTTCCCCAATGTGGACCGGCTTCTCGATGTGATGGTTGGGAAGCATTTCGCTGGTGCCGCCGGTTAGGTTGGGGACTTTTACGCCCACCATGGCATCAATCACGGCGTCGGTGTCGGTCGTGCCGGCCTTTTCCACGGCTTTTACCCACATATTGAAGCCGATGTAGTGCGCCTCCATCGGGTCATTGGTCACGCGTTTCTCGCTGCCAATAAAGTCATGCCACTTTTTGATAAAAGCTTCGTTTTGCTCGGTATCGACGCTCATAAAGTAGTTCCAGGCGGCCAGGTGGCCGACCAGGGGCTTGGTGTCGATGCCGGAGAGCTCTTCTTCACCCACGGAGAAGGCCACCACCGGAATGTCTTCGGCCGAAATGCCCTGGTTACCCAGCTCGCGGTAGAAGGGCACATTGGCGTCGCCGTTGATGGTGGACACCACGGCGGTGGCTTTGCCCTGGCTACCGAAGCGCTTGATGTCGGACACAATATTCTGCCAGTCGGAATGTCCGAACGGGGTGTAGTTGATCATGATGTCTTCATCAGCGACGCCATTGGCCTTTAAATAGGCTTCCAGAATCTTGTTGGTGGTCCGAGGGTAAACATAATCAGTTCCGGCCAGGACCCAGCGCTTGATGCCCACGTCGTTCATCAGGTAGTTCACGGCCGGAATGGCTTGCTGGTTCGGAGCCGCACCGGTGTAGAACACATTGCGCGAGGACTCCTCTCCTTCATACTGAACCGGGTAGAACAATATGCCGTTCAGCTCTTCGATGACGGGTAATACGGACTTTCGGGAAACCGAGGTCCAGCAGCCGAAAATCGCATCGACGTTCTCCTGCGTGATCAGCTCGCGGGTTTTCTCCGCAAACAAAGGCCAGTCCGAGGCAGGGTCGACCACGACCGGCTCGAGCTTTTTGCCCAGCAGGCCGCCTTTTTTGTTCTGCTCTTCGATGAGCATCAGCATGGTGTCTTTCAGCGTGGTTTCCGATATGGCCATGGTGCCCGACAGCGAGTGCAGGACACCGACCTTAATGGTGTCTTCTTCCTCCTGGGCCTGGGCGGACATGCCGGCGAGCGCCAGGGTGCAGGCGGCACCGAATGTCCCGATTTTCTTCATTAAGTGGATTAGCTTCATGGGTCAATCTCCGTTGAGATGGTCTTTAGTCTGTGTACCGTGGGTTAACGTGCATCGTTCTTCATTAACCTCCTGTCGGTGGAGTACTTCTTCCTGAAATCGGGGGCAGCCGTTGTTAAACCGAAGGCGGCGGACCGTGGGGTTGCCGGGCTTCGTGCAACATGTGCAAGGTGATTTTTCGAACTTCGGCCTGGCTTTCCTCAATATGGTTCTTTAACAATCGTTGGGCCTCATCGACTCGTCGTTTGATAATGGTCTTCAGAATCTTGGCGTGCTCCTGGTAAGTCGCCTCGATTCGGGGACGCTGAGTAAAGTCGATGCGCCGAATGATTCGAAGGCGCTCGGTAATGTTATGGTGAACTCGGACCATCTCTTCATTACCGCAAGCGGCCACCAGGTGTAGATGAAAGCGTTCGTCGGCTTCGCGCACGGTCGGCCCGTCTTCCAGGCGTTCACTGGCCGCAACCAGCCAGAAGTCCGTTAAGGCATCCAGGTCGGGTTTGCCTTCCATTTCGCACAGCTTGCGAACGGCGGCTTGTTCGAGAATGATGCGAAGCTCGTAGAGTTGGTCGAACTTGTGAAAGTCGAAGGGTTTAACCTGCCAGCCGGAGCGAAACAGCACGTCGACAAAACCTTCACGCTGCAACAATGTCAGCGCTTCGCGCACAGGGGTGCGGCTGGCGGCCATTCGCTCGGCCACCTCTTTCTCTGTAAAGCGGTCGCCGGGAAGCAGTGCAAAGTCGAAAATATCCTGCTTTAATGCGCTGTAAACGCGCTCGGTTAAACTCATTCGTTCCGCTTTTTTAGTCACGAGCATTCCGCCTTGAATATCATCATGTATGCAAGACGGTATTCAGCAGGAACTGTGCCAAAGCGCGCCGCGTGCCGCTAAAGCAACCTAAGTGTTTGAAATGGCGGGAACTTTCGGGTTTTTTACGTCGAAAAAGGCAGAAGGGTGAGCCTGGCTTGCTGAGGGAGGGTGCACTTTTATGAAGCGAGCAATACGTTATTTGCCTCATGTTTGTTCGCGCCGGACCGCCAGGAGGGGTGGTTGTTCCGCTTTAATGTTGAATAATGCGACAGACGTTGAAAACAGTGAAACAGTCGCCCTTTACCCTGTGACCTGTGACCGCGTTAGTAGGCGCCATCTTTGATATGGTCCGCCCAGATAAGAACCAAGGATCCAAAAGGCTATGACCATAAAACGCGCGCTCATTGTTGACGATTCCAAAACCGCCCAGCACCGGCTTAAACGGATGCTCAAGAAGTACGAGCTCGACATCGTCGCGGTTGACTCCGCGGAGTCGGCCTTGAGCTATTTGTCCAGTAGCGTGCCGGATGTGGTGTTCATGGATCACCTAATGCCGGGGATGGACGGTTTCCGGGCCTTGCAGATCATAAAATCCCATCCCGCCACGGCGACTATTCCGGTCATTATGTACACCTCCAAAAGTGGCGATGTGTACACCAGCCAGGCGCGCGCGCTCGGCGCCCTGGATGTGGTCAGTAAGGACACCATCAACGCCTCGGACCTTCGGGACGTTCTAAAGGCGATTCATATCTATCCGCGTGAGAGCGCCGACGCTCCCTCGCCCCAGGCCGCACCGCCGGAGCAGACCTCGGAATCTCAGGGCGAGCCCCAGACCGAGCCGTTGGCGAAGTTATCGGAAAAGCCGGCCGAAGAGCGCCGCCAGTACGACCGCCGTCAGGGCACGCTCTCGACTGAGCTGCGCTTGCGTGACCTGGAACACAGTATTGATGACAGTCGCCGCATTATTACCTCGCGGCTGGTGCGGGAAGTCCAGGGGGTGCGCCACGAAGTACGCAAGGTGCTGACCGATCTCACGGATATGAAAAACCGCACGGAAGCCGAGCGTGAACCCCGCTACGACGAGCCGCCACCGCCGCCCGAACCCACGCGCCGCCTCTGGCCCACGGCGTTGGTTTTAGTGCTTGCCGGTGTGGTGTGCGTGGGTATTTGGCAAGTGAATCAGCGCATTGATGAGTTAGCCCAGCAGCAATCCGACAGCCTTCGGCAGTTGGCGGAACAAATGCCCACCGGCAACGAAGCGGTTGCGCGGGCGACGACTGTGCCGGCGATGGATAGAAATGGGGCCGATGGGCGAGAAGAGAAGGCCAACCAGTATTTGCCCGATCTGTCCTGGGCCCTTAATCAGAGCAGCGCTCAACCCTTTCATAAGGAAATTGTGTCTCCCGAACTGGAAGGCCGGCTGCGCGAGCTGCTGGCCCGGCTGGACAGCCGGCACTTTCAGGGCGATGTACGCCTAAGCGTGATGGGCGGGGATTTCTGTGTCGTCACCAACATGAGTGGTGAAGCGCAGCTACCGGCCGCTGATACCGCCCTGGGGGGCTGTATTTTGATGAGCGAGTTCCATGGGGCGGAGCCCACTGAACTAATGGCCGAGCGGCTGGAGCCCATTATGCGCGAGGCGGCGATGCTCAGCCAGGGCCGGATTCAGGTGGCGATTCAACCCATGGTTGACCCGGTCCAAAGTTACCCGCCGATGACGCCCACCACCAACGCCGGGCGATGGAATGAGGCGGCTCGGGCCAACAACCGGGTGCTGGTCAGCGTGGAACCCGAGCGAGCGAAGACGGCCCGCTCGGAATAGCCGGGCGCTCTTCCGCCCGGCTACCGTTACTCTTCCAGCACCAGGAGAATGTCGCCGGCATTGACCGGCTTGCCGGCGGCGCAGTGTACGGCGCTGACCTTGCCCTTGCGGTCGGCGTAGACGGAGAACTCCATCTTCATCGCCTCCACAATCAGCAGTGGCTGCTCCGGCTCCACCTCCTGGCCCGGCTCCACCAAAAGCTTCCAGATGTTGCCGCTGATATCGGCGGTAACCGCATGGCCGTCCACATCGCTCGGGTCCACTGTGGGCCCGGCCTGTAACGCCGCTTCCACCTGTTTTTCTTCATCGGCTTGCCACAGCGCGACCTCTTCGGTGAATGCCGCCTGCTGCTTTTCTTTGAACGCGGCAATGCTACGGGCGTTCTCTTCCAGGAAGCGCTCGTGTTCGGCGATGTCGAAATACGACTCTTCAATGTCGATTTGCAGGCGCCCTTCACGAAACGCTTCACGCATTTCGGTCAGCTTTGCTTCGCTCACCGGGTAGTAGCGCACCTGATCAAAAAAACGCAGCAGCCAGGGCTCCTTGTTGATAAACACCGGGTTCTTTAGGTACTTGTTCCAGATCGGTAGCGTGCGTCCCACCAACTGGTAACCGCCCGGGGAGTCCATGCCGTAGATGCACATGTACACCCCACCGATCCCCACGGTGCCTTCCGCCGTATAGGTGCGGGCCGGGTTGTATTTTGAGGTGAGCAACCGGTGACGCGGGTCCACGGGCACGGCGCAGGGCGCGCTCAAGTAAACGTCGCCCAAGCCAAGTACCAGGTAGCTCGCGTTGAACAACACTTCACGCACCTGGTCGATGGAGTCCAGGCCGTTGATACGACGCATGAACTCGGTGTTGCTCGGCAGCCAGGGGGCGGTATCGCGCACTGATTGCCGATACTTGGCCACCGCCTCCAGCGTGGCGGAATCTTCGAAGGCCATGGGCAGGTTAATAATGCGGCTGGGCACCCGCATCTGGTCCACGGGCGGCAATCGTTCTTCGATGGCCAGGAGCTGTTTGACTAACTCGCGTTGGTGCAGCACCCGACTGTCGTAGTTGACCTGCAAAGAACGAACGCCGGGGGACAGCTCGATAATGCCCTCGATGGGTTTGGCTTTGAGCGCTTCCATCATGGCGTGTACCCGCAGGCGGAACCGAAGGTCCATCACCAGCGGGCCATACTCCATCAGAATGTACTTGTCACCCGCTTGGCGGTAGACCACTTCCGGTCGGCCCTCGGCTTCGGGTAGTGCCGCTAAAATGCAGGGCGAGCGCTCGTGCGCCGGCTTTGGAATCGGAAACTCGCCGATGGGGTCGGGCGTTTTCAGCTCGGCAATGGCTTTATCCTGAGCGTTTTCCAGCGCGAGCGCTTCATCAAAGCTCAGCTGTTTGAAACGCAGCTTATCCCCGGGTTTCACCTGACCGACTTTCCACAGCTCGGCTTTGATAATGGTGACTGGGCAGACAAAGCCACCCAGGCTGGGGCCGTCTTTGGTGAGAATCACCGGCATGTCGCCGGTGAAGTTGATGGAGCCCACCGCATATTCGGTGTCGTGAATATTGGACGGGTGCAGGCCGGCCTCGCCGCCGTCGCTGCGTGTCCAACTGGGCTTGGGGCCATTGAGGCGAATGCCCAGTCGGTTGGAGTTGTAATGCACCTCCCAGGCGGTGTTAAAAAACATCTCGATGGACTCTTCCTTGAAGAAGTCCGGCGCGCCGTGGGGGCCATAGAGCACACCAATTTCCCACTCCCGTGGGCCATCGTTGGTTTCTGCGGCGTAGTCCGGAACTAATGTTCCGGGGCAGGGCGCCGGTGTGTGAGTGGGGGCGGGGGTTTCGCACGCAGCCAGTTCGGGGTCGTTTACCCGTAGCATGTCCGCCGCGCGCAAGACACGCCCGGCATGGCCACCGAACTGACCCAGCGCGAAAGTGGAGCGGCTGCCCAAATACTCCGGCACGTCGAAACCGTTACGTACGGCCAGGTAGGTGCGGCAACCGTTAACGGCTTTGCCGACTTCCAGCACCTGGCCGGCTCTCACGCCCACCGGTTGCCAAAACTCAATGGCCTCGCCATCCAGGGTGGCGGGAGAGCGGCCGCCGGTCAGGGCGATGACCGCATCGGTGTGGAACTTGAGCTTGGGGCCGACGATGGTGAACTCCAGGCCGGCGGCCCGTTCATGGTTGCCCACAATACGGTTGGCCAGGCGAAAGGCATAATCATCCATGGGACCGGAGGGCGGTACGCCAATGCCCCAGTAACCCACACGGCCGGGATAGTCCTGAATGCTGGTGTAGGTGCCCGGCTGCATAACTTCCATTACCGGGGGGCGGTAATCAAAGCTGGCCAGTCTGTTGGTGGTCACCTCTCCTTTGGTAAAAAAGTCGGCCGAAACGATTTGGCGAAGGTAGTCTAGATTGGTGGCGATGCCGGCCATGCGAGTGCTGTTCAGCGCGGCAATCATATTGGCGATGGCGTCGGTCCGGTCTCTACCTTTGACGATGATCTTCGCGATCATTGGGTCGTAATGCGGAGAAACATCGGTGCCGGTGGCAACCCAGGTATCGATCCGGGCGTTCTCCGGAAACTGCACATCGGTCAAGGTGCCGGGGGAGGGTTGAAAGTCACGCACGGCATCTTCCGCGTAAACGCGCACTTCGATGGCGGCCCCTTCGGGTTCAATGGTCTGCTCCAGATCCGGGGCTTCGCCCGCGGCGGTTAGAATCATCCACTCCACCAAGTCCACCCCGGTGCAGGCTTCGGTAATAGGGTGCTCCACCTGCAGCCGGGTGTTCACCTCCAGAAAGTAGAAGTCATTGCGAACGGGGTCGTAAATGTATTCCACGGTTCCCGCGGAGCGGTAGTTGACCGCCTCGCCCAGGCTGACCGAGGCGGCCAGCAGTTTGTCCCGAGTGGCGGCGGGCAGATGGGGCGCGGGGGTTTCTTCCACAACCTTCTGGTTGCGCCGTTGTAGGGAGCAGTCGCGCTCGCCCAGGGCGAGCACTTTGCCTTTGCCATCGCCGAAAATCTGTACCTCTACGTGGCGGGCGTTGTCGACAAAGCGCTCGAGAAACACACCGCTGTCACTGAAGAAGTTTTGCCCGAGGCGCTTGACGCTTTCAAAGGCCTCCACCAGGGCGGGTTCGTTGTCGCAGCGGGTCAGGCCAATGCCGCCACCGCCGGCGGTACTTTTGAGCATCACCGGGTAGCCGATCTTGGCCGCGGCGGCTTTGGCTTCCTCCAGCGATTCCAACAAACCCGTGCCGGGCGTTAAGGGTACGCCGGCTTTTTGCGCGATTTCGCGTGAGGTGTGTTTTAGGCCGAACTCACGAATCTGTTGCGGCGTGGGGCCGCAGAAAGCAATACCGGCGGCTTCGCATTGCTCACAGAACTCCGCGTTTTCCGACAGAAAACCGTAGCCGGGAATAATGGCCTGGGCGCCGGTCTCTTTCGCGGCGGCGAGAATCTTATCCACTTTCAGGTAACTGTCCGCCGCGCTTTCACCCCCGAGGGCGATGGCGATATCCGCCGCATCCACATGGGCGCTGTTGCGGTCGGCGTCGGAGTAAACCGCAACCGAGGTAATGCCCATGGTCTTGAGCGTTTTGGCGATGCGAACCGCAATCTCCCCGCGGTTGGCAATAAGGACGGTCTGAAACATCTTCTTTCTCTCCGTGTCATTCATCGGAAAATGGTTGTTTGTGGCCCGTTAGCGTTGTGCGCCTAGCGCTGGGCCATGTAGGCGCGCCAGCCCCCCAGCTCGGTAATGTCCTCGGCGCCCTCGGTGGCGATGGTTTCGCAAATAAAACCCTTCACCTCGCGCCCGTCTTTGAGCGTCAGGGTGCCGATGCCCAGGGGCGCGGGGACCAGTGCAACGAAGGAGCCGAATTGATCCAGCGGCACATCCCAAAGCTCGACAATCAGCTCGCCGCCGCTCTCGGCTTTAACCAGACCGGGCTTGGGCGGGGTGGTTTCGGGCAGGGCATACAAGCGGTAATGAGAGGCGGTCGCCGTAGTCTCAACAAAGCGGGCGCCGCGTTCGGTGAGTTGGTAGTTCAAGGGCATGCCACTCAAATGCGCGCCCACCACGGCCAGGCGCAGGTGGCCGGCCGGGGGTTCATAATGGGCTGCGGGGTCGGGTAGCGGAAGGTCGGTGGCGCCGCGTTTTCCGGCGACGGCGCTCTGCCAGCGCCGGCCAAAGTCGACCAGGGCGGCGTCCTGCCAGGCCGGGCCGATTAAGGTGATGCCAAAGGGCAGGCCATCACCGCGAAGCCCGGCGGGTAGAGCCAGAGCGCTGCAATCGGCCAGGTTAACGAAATTGGTCCAGGTGCCAAGCTGGCTGTTAATGCGTACGGGGTCGGCTTCCACTTGCTCAATGGTGGGCAGGCGCGGCGCTGTAGGCACCAGCAGGGCGTCGACGGCGGCCATGGCCCGTTGAATGCGCCGGGCCAGCTCGGCGCGCTGGTATTCCGCCCGGTAGGCGTCGGTGGCGCTGAACGTGGAGGCCTGCTCGATAATACCGAGCACCACCGGATTCATTTCCTCGGCGTGCTCGGCGATGAACTCCGCAATGGCGGCGTGGCGTTCGGCCACCCAGGGTCCGCCGTAGAGCAGCTGCGCCAGGGTTTGCATGGGGGTGAAGTCCATGGGCACCAACTCGGCACCCTGGGCTTCCACTTGTTTGAGGGTTTTCTCCCAAGCCAGCTGGGCGCTGTGATCGCCGAACCAGTCGTGCCTGTCTGGAACGCCAAAGCGCAGAGCCTTGGGCCAATAGCGGGCGGGGCGGGGCTGGGCGCGGGAGTAACCGTCTTCCGGGTCGAACCCTTCCAACAGTGTGGCCACTGTTTCGGCATCGTCCACGCTCAGGGCAAAAATTGAAACGCAGTCCAGGCTTTTGCAGGCCGGCACCACGCCCTTGATACTGAAACGGCCTTTGGTGGGTTTGAGCCCGACAATATTGTTAAAGCCGGCGGGCACCCGGCCCGAACCGGCGGTGTCCGTCCCCAGGGCAAAGGGCACCAGGCCCCGGGCGACCGCCACCGCCGAGCCAGAGCTGGAGCCGCCCGAGACATACGCCGGGTCAAAACTGTTGGGCACCGCGCCGTAAGGGGAGCGGGTGCCGACCAAGCCGGTGGCGAACTGGTCCAGGTTGGTTTTGGCGAGCAGGATGGCGCCTGCGGCCCTAAGCTTTGCCACGGTGGTGGCATCTTCATCGGGGGTATAGCGAAAGGCGGGGCAGGCCGCGGTGGTCGGCACGCCGGCTTTGTCGATATTGTCCTTAATCACAAACGGCACCCCGTACAGGGGTTGCTCCTCAGGGGAGGTGAGCGTCTGAAGCTGAGCGTCCACTTCGGCCTCGGTGAGGATGTAAATCCACGCCGGGTCCTCGGGGGAGAATTGCTCGCGCAGCGCGTGCAGCGTAGCGCTCGGGTCTAGGGCGTCGTCGCGGTAGGCTTTTTGCCAGTCGCTCAGGGTCCAGCCGGTTTGTGGCGTCATTGCGGCTCCTCAAAATACCATCTTGTATGCAAGATGGTATTCAGCAGGAACTGTGCCAGCGCCCATTGCTTACCAGCGAGGGTTAGGAAAGTTCTGTAAAAACAGAGGGTTAGCCAGGCTTCTGGGGAAAGTGGAGGATGCGGGCGGGCCCAGCATCATGGCTTGGGTGCGCGTCGCTTGGGCAGCGAGGCGCTCGGGCGGGCAATGTTGGTGCAAGGCTCGGCGAACCCACTGTGGTTCCTTGTGGTCAATGGCAGGCCGGCCGAGGGGCGGCGAAAGTGACCGACTCGGGTAGTTTTTCAGCAGCGTGCTAGGT
The DNA here is from genome assembly GCF_039822625.1 of Marinimicrobium locisalis. Lineage (NCBI taxonomy): Bacteria > Pseudomonadati > Pseudomonadota > Gammaproteobacteria > Cellvibrionales > Cellvibrionaceae > Marinimicrobium > Marinimicrobium locisalis. The sequence continues at coordinate 97,478 of NZ_JBDLLG010000016.1, read as the reverse complement.
TACATTGCGAGTACTTTACTAAATTAGCCCAGACAGTAGGCGGGGATTAGCCAATGGCGATGAATTGGGAACAACTGTTGTGCGCACAACGGCTGGGGCGTCGCCCGGCCAAAAGCGAGGAGGGGCGCTCCCCTTTCTACTCCGACCACGACAAGATTGTCTTCTCCGGGGCGTTTCGTCGGCTCGCTCGCAAGACCCAGGTGCATCCGCTGGCCGCCAACGACCATGTGCATAATCGCCTAACGCACAGCCTTGAAGTGGCCTGTGTCGGTCGCACCTTGGGAATGCGGGTGGGCAATGCGTTGCAGGCGAGGGGCGAGCTACCCAAACCGCTGGTGCCGACCGATATCGGGGACATTGTCCAGTCGAGCTGCCTCGCCCACGACATTGGTAACCCCCCGTTCGGCCACACCGGGGAAGAGGCCATTCGCAACTGGTTTCAAAAAGAAGGCCAAGTCTACCTCAGGGATTTGAGTGAAGACGAGCGCGACGATGTCCGCCTGTTCGAGGGCAACGCCCAGAGCCTTCGGGTGCTGACCACCCTAGAATACTACCAATACGAAGAAGGCATGAGGCTGACCTACGCCACCCTGGCCTCCTCCATCAAATACCCCTGGACGGCCACGCCCAGCGTGCAGAACCGGCGGCCCAAGAATAACAAGTACGGTGTATTTCAGACCGAGCTTGATTACTTTCATGAGATCGCCCATGAAACCGGACTGTTACCCGTGGGTGAGAATTGGTACTGCCGCCATCCGCTGGTTTACCTGATGGAGGCCGCCGACGATTTTTGCTACGGCATTCTGGACCTGGAAGACGGCTTGGAAATGGGCATCCTCGCCTGGCCGGAAATTTATGAAATTCTCCGCAAAGTGATTCAACCGGCTCAGATTCCCGACCTCGAGCGTAACCTGGCTCGGGTGGATGATGGCCGAAAACCGGCGATTTTGCGAGGCAAGGTTATTGAAGCGTTGATTGATGCGGGCACCGAGGCATTTATGAAACACCGCTCGGACTTCCTCGCCGGCCGTATTGAGGGCGACTTGATTTCTCTGTGCGAGGACAACGTCCGCGAGGCGGTGCAGGGCGCGAAAGATTTGGCAAAACAGCGTATTTTCAACCACGCCAAGCGGGTCGAGCTGGAGATCGGGGCCTACAACACCATCGGCACTTTGCTCGGCACATTGTGTGGCGCGGTGGATGCCTTGCTGGGTGATCCCGGTCGGGCGACCTACAAGGACAACCGAGTCCTTGCACTGATCGGCGACAACAACTTCCACCCTTCGGTCTTCGCTAAAACCGGTCGTTACAAATATCAGGCCCTGATGGCGGTGATCGACTACATCAGCGGCATGACCGACAACTACGCCACCAACTTGGCAAAGCAGTTCAACGGCATGGGTGAGGTGCGGTACTGAATGGGTCCCGCCTCTGCGGCTTCGCGCTGGCGCCCCCGCGATGCTCTGCTGTTGCTGGTACTGGCAGCTTCCCCTTTGTTTTTCATCGGCGGGCCGGACTGGCTTTCCCCGCCGGTGGTGCGCGAGCTTTGGAATCAAGGGCATTGGCTGTTTTTTAGCTGCCTGTTTTTCTGGTGGCAGGCCCGCTGGCCCTTGCCCCACCCCCGGCAGTGGCTGTTGGTGACCTTGGTGGTACTGGTGATGAGTGCCGTGATCGAAGGCGCTCAGACGTTGGTGGGGCGCCAGGCCGGTTGGAATGACGTGCTGTGCAATGTCACCGGTACTTGGCTCGGCCTCTTCTGGGGGCAGCATGCCAGTCGGCGAGTTTGGATGGGTCGGATTCTGGCCGCCGGGTTGGTGCTCTGGCAAGTGAAGGTGGTGCTGGTGGTGGGGTTGGCACAGTGGCAGCAGCAACATCAGTTTCCGGTGTTGGGTAACTTCGAAAGCCGCCTGGCACTGCCCTTTTGGGAGGGGGCGGTCGAGCGCGTGCCCGCCCCGGTGGCCGAAGGCCAATACAGCTTGGCGGTAAAGCTTGGAGGCGACCCCAATACCCGCTATTCCGGTGTTCACCTCAAGCAGCTGGTTGGCAACTGGCGAGGCTACCAGGCGCTCAAGCTTTCGCTGTATAACCCCGATGAATCCCCCTTGGCACTCACGCTCCGCATTAACGATACCCGGCACGACCGAGGGGAGGGCGCTTTTAAGGATCGCTATAACGGCCGACTATTGCTGCAACCGGGGTGGAATGAATTTCGGATTGCCCTGCGCGATGTTGAGCGGGCGCCGGAGCAGCGAGCCATGAATATGGCCAGTGTTGAGCGTTTGATGCTCTTTGCTTCGGGCCTTGAACACAGCCGCTGGATATACCTCGATAACCTGCGTCTGGAGTAGCGGCCCTTGCCCGATCGAGGCGCCTTTGGGGCTAGCTTTTATCGCACTATTCAACGAGTCCCGCCTTTGCATAATAGTCCCCACGTTGAAACTGTCGCCATCGTACCGGCCCAGTAAACCAACGATAACCTTAGCTTCACAAACCATTCACATTGTTGCTCTACGGTGGCCTATTCATTGATTCGACCAATAGCAAGGGTAATGTATGTTTCAACGTTACGGCTTCAGAATGTCGTTGGTATCAGCGGCACTAGTGTGGGCTTTTTGCGCAAACGCATTTGCCTATCAATGGAACTATCCGGCGCCGGTAAAGACCCCCGCACCAGGCAGCGACAATGGCAAAATGGTACTGTTTGACGTCTCTCACGGGGGGACTGAAGGCAATGCCGACTGGGTCATTGACGGGGCCTTTTCAGATTTTGCCGATGCGCTGGTGTCCGCCGGCTATACGGTGAAGGAGTATCGCGGGGTCGATAAAGACGCCGACGGTGTGATTGATTTTGTCGATGATTACACCAATCCCAGCCCCTCCAGCAGCGCCGCCAATGAGGCGGTAATTACTTCAGCCGGCATAGCGGATGCCGATGTGCTGGTATTGGCCGAGAGTAATCGGCCTTTCACGCAGGCCGAGCAATCGGCACTCGAGGCGTTTGTTCAAAATGGCAAGGGAATATTCTTTATCAGCGATCACTACAACGCCGATCGCAACCTAAATAGCTGGGATAGCACTGAAGTATTCAACGGATATAATCGCTCCTCCCTCAGCCAATTTAATATTGGCGGCGCCTACGGCGACTTGCGCAACCCAGGCAGTGGAACGACGGGTTGGTTGGCCCAGAACTTTGGTATTCGCTTTCGCTTTAATGCAGTGGACTATAAGTCGGGCGTGAGCGACATTGTTACCCTCGCGCAAAGCGAGGGCATTACCCAGGGCGTTACGCCTGTGCTAATGGCCGGCGGAGGGACCCTGGCCATTACCGACCCTAGCAAGGCCAAAGGCTTGGTGCGTTTCTCGCCTTCGGACAACCCCTCGCCATGGGCTCATGCGGTGGACTCGGGCTTGTATTTTGGCGGTCAAGCCGAAGGGCCTTACGTTGCTATCGCCAAAGCGGGTGCGGGTAAAGCGGCATTCATCGGTGACTCCAGCCCTATTGAGGACAACTCGCCTCGCTACCGGCGTCAAGACAGTGGCAGTGTGAAAACGACTTACCCCGGCTGGACCGATGCGGGCAATGCGGCGCAGCTATCGATTAACATGGTCGACTGGTTGGCTACGCCAGAGAACTATACCCACTTCGGCAGCAGCGCGCATCCGGCCGGTACCGCCACGCCCAATCCCAAAACCCAGGAGGAGCAAAGCGACCCCGACAACGGTCAACCCTGGTCCAGCCCCAGTGGTGGTTACCAACCTTGGAGTCCGGCCAGTTTTGCCGATGGTGCTTATGGGGCGCCTAACCCGGTTGGGGGTGGTTCCTCTGCTCCGACGGGCGGCCAAAGCGTGAGCGACGCCCTGGCCGAACCCAATGGCACAACACTGACCGTTGTTGGCGTTATCACTCAAGCCATCAATGGTGAGTACGCACTGGAAGTGGCGGATGAACACAGCGCCTCCAGCACGCTGTATATCAAGCTCGAAAGTCAGTACCGCGACCCGTTCAGCCCCCAAAACAGCCCGGGCGTCATCGGCCAGACCTTGGAGGTGACCGGTACACGGGATGACTATATGACCGAGCCGAGTATCGAGGCGGTGACTCACATGCAGCTCGTGCAACCGGAGGGAAGCGGTTGTGCTTCCTCCACTTCTGTTTCGGTGAGTGAGGCGTATGCCAGCTCCATCGGCACGCCCCTGTCGGTCATGGGTGAAGTTATCGGTGGGGTAAACGACCCGTATGCGTTAGAGCTTTCAGACCTAAACTCGAGCACCACCGTGTATGTAAAACTCGAATCCGCGCAGCGTGCCGAATTCAGTCCCGCGAACAATCCAGAGATTATCGAGGAAGTGATAGAGGTTCAGGGCGTTCGGGATGATTATATGAACTACCCCAGTATCGAGTCAGTCAGCAACCTGGCTGTGGCCAGTGGCTGCCCCTAAATACGGCTAATAGATAAGGTACACTTATGATAAGCATCGATAAGACACTCGTCGTACTATCATTGTTCGGCACGTTGCTACTGACGGCCTGCGGCGGCGACGATGACAACGAAAGCGACAAAAGTGGCGACCGGCCAACACCGGAAAAGAAAACGGCCGCGGTGACGTTCCGCCTTATGGAAACCACAGACATCCACGCGAACGTTGTGGATTACAACTATTACAGCGGACAGCAAGATTCAGGCATCGGATTGGTGCGCACGGCGACCTTGATTCGCCAGGCGCGGGATGAAATGGACGGTGTGGGTAATTCAGTTCTGGTCGATAATGGCGACTTGATTCAGGGTAGCCCGATGGGCGATTGGCGGCGCGCCAAAGGCATTGAGTCCGGTGAGGTACACCCGGTCTATAAGGCTATGAACGAATTGGACTACGATGTCGCCAACTACGGCAACCACGAGTTCAACTACGGACTGGAATTTTTGGCTGAAAGTGTTAACGACGCCAATTTTTCGTATATCAGTGCCAATATATTTATAGACGATGGCGACGATGATCCAAGAAATGATGAACTGTACTTTGAGCCGTATAAGCTCGTCGATAAAACGGTGCAAGATGAGCAGGGAGCCGCCCACGGGATTACGGTTGGCTTTATCGGCTTTGTTCCGCCGCAAATTATGCAGTGGGATAAAGGCAACCTCGAGGGCCGGGTAACCACCAAGGATATTAGAGCCATGGCCGAGCGCTACGTGCCGAAAATGAAAGAAGAAGGCGCCGACTTGGTGGTGGCGATTGCACACTCAGGCATTAGCACTAAAGAGTATTCGAAAGAGAGCCTGCCGGAGAATAGCAGTTGGTATTTGGCCGATGTGACCGGTATCGATGCCATTATGTTCGGTCACAGCCACTTGGTTTTCCCCTCAGATAGTTTCGCTGAAACGCCCGGCGTCGATATTGAGAGCGGCACCATTCGAGGAGTGCCGGCGGTAATGCCCGGCTACTGGGGCAGTCATCTCGGTATTGTCGATCTTGAATTGGAGTATGATATTGAGACGGATACCTGGAGCGTCATTGGTTCTCAGGTCGAAGCGCGCCCCATTATGGCGGATGGTGAGCCTACGGTGGAGCCCGATGGCGTAATAGCCACCAAGCTGGCAGACGACCACAGGGCCACTCGCGATTATGTGAACACGCCTATCGGTGAGTCAACTGACGATATGTTTAGCTTCCTGGCGCTGGTGAAGGACGACCCGTCGATTCAGATTGTCAGCGACGCGCAAAAGGCTTATGTGGAAGACCTCATCGAGGGTGATGTCAACTTGCAGGATCTGCCAGTGCTGTCTGCCGCCGCTCCCTTTAAAGCCTGCGACAGAGAGGGCGACTGTAGCCAAGAAAGCAGTTTTACGACCGTCCCCAGGGGCGAGCTAACGCTGCGAAATGCCGCCGACCTGTATTTGTACCCCAACACCTTGGTGGCGGTAAGGGTCACTGGCCAGGAGTTAAAAGGCTGGTTGGAATGTTCGGCGTCGCAGTTTCACCAAATAGACCCCACGGAAACCGAGCGTCAAGCCCTGGTCAATTACACGGGGTTTCCCACCTACAATTTCGATGTCATTGATGGGGTGGAATACCAAATAGATGTCACGCAGCCGCCACGTTTTGACGGCAGTTGCAGCCTGGTTAACGAGGGCGCCGAACGTATTGTTAGCCTTCGGTACGAAGATGAACCCGTGGCGGATGACCAAGAGTTTATTATCGCCACGAACAACTACCGCGCAAACGGCGGCACCTTTCCCGGTACGGGTAGCGACCATGTGGTAATTAATTCCCCTGACGCCAACCGCACCGTGCTGGCTAATTATATTCGGGATAACAGCCCAGTCACCCCTACCGCTGACGGGAACTGGTCGTTTGCGCCCATTGAGAGCAGCACCGATTTGATGCTCACTTTCAGCGTCCCAAATACTGAGCGTGCGCGCAATTTCGTGGCCGACCAAGCCCCCAGCGCACTGGTCTTGGAGGTCAATGAAAAAGGTGAGGTGGTTTACGAACTAAATCTACAGCCGTAACGGGGAGAAACGAGTAACCCGGGGCCATCACGCCCCGGGCTTATCCAGCGCAGTCGCAAAGCTGGCGTCGCTCGCCTACTTTTTTTCTTCGGAAAGCTTGATATGCTGTCGTAACATGCCACAAATTGTTACGAAGAGCCTTCCGAGAAAGCCGCTATGACCCACGAACAGCTATTGATTCTGTCCATTCTCGGCGCCAGCATGGGGCTGTTTCTGTGGGGCCGCTGGCGACACGACATGGTGGCGCTGGCGGCTTTGCTCGCCTGTGTGTTTGCCGGTCTGATACCGGGCAACGAAGCCTTTACCGGCTTTGGCCACGGCGCGGTGGTGACGGTCGCCTGTGTGTTGATTTTGAGCCGGGGGCTGCAAACCACCGGTGCCATTGACGTGGTGGCGCAAAAGCTGCTGCCGCAAAAGGCCGGCTTGGCGGTGGGCATAGCCTCATTGACGGCCCTGGGGGCGACGCTCTCTGCGTTTATGAATAACGTAGGAGCCTTGGCGCTGCTGATGCCGGTGGCGCTCCAACTGGCTCGCAAGCAGGAAGTGCCGGCGGGTCGGGTGCTGATGCCCCTGGCCTTTGGCACCATCCTCGGCGGCATGACCACGCTTATTGGTACCCCGCCCAACCTGATCGTCTCCAGCTTCCGCGCCGAAATTGGCGAGGCGCCTTTTCGCATGTTCGATTACAGCCCGGTGGGCGCCATGGTGGCCATCACGGGGGTGGTATTCATTACCCTGATCGGCTGGCGACTGGTACCGCGCCGGGAGCCGGCCGGTGCGGACAGCTTCGATACCGGCAAATACTTGACCGAAGTGCGGGTCACTGACAAAAACAAAGTGGTGGGCAAACGCCTGGCGGAGGCTGAAGCCCTGCTCAACGAAGAGGAAGCCCAGATTCTCGGCTTGGTGCGCAATGACTTGCGAGTTCAGGCACCGCACCCCGGCCGGGTACTACGGGAGGGGGACGTTCTGGTGCTGGAAGCGGAGCCCGAAGCGCTCTCTTCTGTGTTATCCAGCCTAGGTCTGGCGCTGGAAGAGGAAGTTGAGGCCGAGGAAGCGGCCGAAGAAGCTGAAGCGGCCAAGGAAGAGCAGGCGGAGTCTCTACGAAACGAGGCCGAGCCGGAAGAAGAGCCGGAAAAGGATGAGAGCGACATCACCTTGCAAGAGTGGGTGGCGCTGCCCGACTCCACCCTGCTGGGGCGCAGCGCCAGCGATATCCAACTGCGCAGCCGCTTCGGCATCAACCTTCTTGCGCTTTCCCGTCAGGGGCAGCGTTCGGTCAAGCGACTGCGCTCCATTCGGGTCCGCGCGGGCGATGTGCTGCTGTTACAGGGCGGCAGTGAGGCCATCAACGCCTTTGGCCGGAGCTTTGGCTGCATCCCCCTGGCCGAGCGCTCCATCGGCGTGCCGGACAAAGGCAAGGCGGCGCTGGCGGTAGGCATCATGGCAGTGGCGATCCTGGCGGCCGCCTTCGGTCTGGTGCCGGCGGCCGTGTCGTTCGCCGCCGGCGTGCTGGCGTTTATGGCCACGGGGGTGGTGCCCCTGAGGTCCGTCTACCAAGCGGTGGATTGGTCGGTCATTGTGCTCCTGGGCGCGATGATTCCCGTGGCGGGGGCCATGGCCAGCACCGGCGCGGCGGATTTAATGGCGCGGCTGCTGCTGGAAAACCTGGCCCAGGGCAACGCTGTGGCGGCGGTGGTGATTGTCATGGTCATTACCATGACCTTCTCCGACTTTATGAACAACGCCGCCACGGCGGCGGTGATGTGCCAAATTGCGATCAGTAGCGCCCAGATGTTGGGGGTGAACCCCGATACGCTGCTGATGGCCGTGGCCATCGGCGCTTCGTGCTCATTTTTGACGCCCATTGGCCACCAGAACAATACTCTGATACTCGGGCCGGGCGGTTTCCGCTTTGGGGATTATTGGCGCCTGGGCCTGCCCATGGAGATTATTGTGGTGGCGGTGGGCACACCAGTATTGCTGTGGGTCTGGCCCCTGTGAGCCGGTCCGGTTGGTGAATTGCGGCGATTTCGGTCATACTGTCCGCCTGTTTTGCTGAAAAAACCAACTTCATGACCGCATGTAATGAGGATAAGAGTACCGCTCGGGCGGGCTCCTCGCTGCTGACACGTCGTTTTCACCGCAGTGCCGCGCCGGCTTACGGCGAGACCGGCCGCACCTTTCTGGATATCCGTCGTCGCTTTCAGTTTCGCTCCATTGCGCTGGGCCGTTGGGTTTCCGAGGCTGAAAAGCAGCGTGCGGCGGATCTGTTTTACGGCGCCCTGTGTGACTTGATGGCTATACTGAAGGGGCCGGAGGCGCTCATCTCCCTGCGCGGCTCTCTGGCCCTGCAATACGGCAAGGGCGGCCAGCGGGGGGTCGCGGCGCACTACGAGCCCGCTACTCACACCTTTGCGCTTGCCAAAAACGCCGGTCCGGGCAGTATTGCCCACGAATGGTTTCACGCTTTTGATCACTATATTGGCGATAAAGCGTTTCACGCCGGGCGGAGCTTCGGCTCCAAAGCCTGGCTGGCCAATGCCGAAGCGGTCAGTCATCCGCTCAATGAGCATTTGCGTAATTGTTACCAAGCCGTGTTATTGAATGAGCAAGGCACCGCTCCGAGCGCGCTGTTTGAGCAATCCGCCGCGCAGGACCAGCGCCTTGGCACCGTTTACTACGCCCTGCCCGAGGAACTTTGCGCCCGGGCCTTTGAGGCGTATGTACAGGACGCCCCGATTAAAAATTCGTTTCTAGTGCAGGGCACCCGACAGACCGAGGAAGCACAACTCGGACTCTACCCAATGGGGGCGCAGCGAGAGCGCATTAACGCCGCCTTTACCGATTATTTTACCCACCTAGGGCAGGCGCTTTACGCCTCTGCTCGACGTGCGACAACAGGAGATTAACTAGTGAGTAAAGACAGCAACGTAAGCAATGAGAGCTTGGCAGCCCTGAAGGACCGCTACGTGGCGGCCGGCGCGGCCAGCCCCAACAACCTGTTTGCCGATCATGCCAAAAACGCCGAAGTCTGGGATGCCGATGGCAATCGCATGATCGACTTCGCCGGCGGTATCGGTGTACTCAACCTGGGCCATCGTCACCCGAAAGTGGTGGAAGCGGTCAAGGATCAGCTCGATAAACTGATGCACACTTGCCAGACCGTTATGCCCTATGAGGGCTACGTGAAAGTGGCCGAAAAACTGAGCCAAATCACCCCGGTACGCGGTCACGCCAAAGTCATGCTGGCCAACTCCGGGGCCGAGGCGCTGGAGAACGCGGTCAAAATTGCCCGCGCCGCCACCGGTCGCACCAACGTCATCTGCTTCGACGGTGGTTACCACGGCCGTACGTTTATGACCATGGCCATGAACGGCAAGGTCAATCCGTACCAGGGCGATTTCGGCCCCATGCCCGGCATGGTATTTCGCGCGCCGTTCCCGGTGCCCTACCATGGCGTTTTCGAAGAAGAGGCGCTGCGCGGCCTGGAAATGACTCTGAAGACCGACTCCAGCCCCGAGCACACAGCGGCCATCTTCATCGAGCCGGTTCTCGGCGAAGGGGGCTTTTACCCCGCCCCGCCAAGCTTTATGAAAGCGCTTCGCAAAATTTGTGACGAGCACGGCATCCTCCTGGTGGTGGACGAAGTGCAAAGCGGTTTCGGCCGCACCGGCAAGATGTTCGCCGTTGAGCACAGCGGTATCGAGCCGGACATGATGACCATGGCCAAAAGCATGGCCGATGGCATGCCGATTTCCGCCGTGGTCGGTACGGACAAAATCATGGACAGCTCCGGCCCCAACTCCCTGGGCGGTACCTACACCGGCAGCCCCGTTTCCTGTGCCGCCGTACTGGCCGTGCTCGAGGTGTTCGAAGAGGAAGACATTCTAGGCATGAGCCAGCGCCTGGGTGAGAAACTGGCCAACCGAATGGGTCAGTGGCGGGACCGCTACAGCATCGTGGACAACCCCCGCAACGCCGGCGCCATGGCCGCATTTGAACTGGTGGACTCCAAGTCGAGCCGCAAGCCACGTCCGGATTTGGCGGCGGAGCTGTTAAAGAAATCCAAGGAAAAAGGGCTGATCCTGCTCAGCTGCGGTATGTACGGCAACTCCATCCGCTTCCTGATGCCCGTCACCATCGAAGACGACGTGCTGGAAGAAGGCCTGGATATTATTGAGTCCGTGCTGGCAGAGCTTCCCTGATTCGCCTCCTTTGCCGCGCCCCTTCGAGGCGCGGCGTTCTCTTTCCTTGAATATCCGCGCAATCTTGAAAAGCCAACCCTCAATCCAGAACAGAGCTCAACTCCCGATGTACCGGCTGGCGGGGGGTGCTTTAAAATAGACAAGGGCCAGCTAAGCGCTGGGGTTGAAGACTTCAGTATAGGGATGGTGCATCTTCGAAAAGTAGAGTGTAGTTGGGGAACAGAAATTTTTTAAAGGCTTCTTATAATGAAAAAATATAGCTACTTTGTTATCTGTTGTATTATCACGATTGGAATTTTTTTGGGGGTCAGTTGGTTGTTGTTTAGTAAAAAACAGCCTATATATTTGCCCTATCTTGATAAGACTGGCGTGCACTGGAGCTCGTTTTATACGCGCTACTACATGGAGAAGGTTCCAAAGTCTCTAGAAGAGTTCAAAAAGGTGAACCCTTGGTTTTCTGACTCTTTAAAAGAGTTATCCCAAGCAGACGAATATTCGGTTGAGCATCAGACCTACGACTACGTCCGAGACATGTCTGGTGCGAACAATGTCTTAGATTTGGAGGCTGGAGCTGGGAGGGCGCTAGTTATGTCGGGCGATCTCAACGGAAGGTTTCAGTGTGTTGTCTTGAGATACCGTTTGGAGAGCGGAGGCTATGAATTCGTTGACAGTTCGGCGTTGGTCGTCCACGGCGTTGCAGGGGCCGTAGTTAACGACTGCAGAAACAACGGAAATTTTTCAGTTGAAAGAGCAGGATTTGTAGACTTTATTTATTACGATATTTTTCGCTGCTTCTCGTTTTGCTCCACTAAAGAGGGCATTGTCTTTAAAGATATAATATCAAGTTCGAAAAAAGAGAGGTTGTTGAACAATCTTCGGGCCAAGTTGGCGAGTGATGAGAAAGAGTATCAGTCACTGGATCGCAGGGCGGATGAGGTTGAGGTTGAGGTAAAATCCGTTGTCGCAAGTGGCAGTGATTGCTTCTTGGAGTTTATGTACCATAACCCCTTATTTGTTGAGTCAAAAGTTGCGCACTTCGATTGTGAAAGTGAGGAGTTGGTTGAAATGGATGGCACTGGTGGTGTCGCTTACTACTTTTTTGTTTTGTAGGGTGCGTTCGGGTTGGTGAAGAATTTGCAGAGCTTCGCGACAAAGACAGGGGCTCCCACTTCTTCCCAAAGACAATGGGCGGGGCGACAGTGACTCAACGTCTACGGGATTTTGTATTTCATGTCGTCGAAGAGAGGATTCTGTCTTCCAGGTATGAAGTTGAAGGCGTGCTCCATCAATATTGAAAGTTATCGTATAGATGAGCCTAGGTCTAATAATGAGTATTCACAATATTAAAAAGGTCGGGTGTACTAATGTTGCCATCGCTCTAACTCTGGTCGGCATCATACCTTTGCTGGCTGGTCTGAGTGGATTGGCGAAAGAAATCGTGGATCCTGGTGAGGGCCTGACCCACGTTCAGTTGGCGACAGCTCTACTTATGACGGTTTTGGGTCTTGCGGCCTGCGGCTACCGCTCATGCCTGTATTTACATCGGGGTTATGGCGTGTTTGTCAGGAAAATGCTGGGGTTTACTTTTAAGGAAGAAACGTTTAACTACAGCGATTTCGATCACATATATGTGGGAACCTTTTGGTCCATGGTGTCGGAGGGAAGCAGCTCTATGCGTTTTTATGACATTACTTTTGTTGGAAGGTCCGAATCTGTGGATATTGGTGATTTTATTCGGTTCAGAAAGAATGTTGGCCACCCTAAGAGCTTCGCAAAGATACAATCCCTCGCCCATCAAATGGCAAGTATTTCCGGCCTAAAGGTTTGTTACAGCGATGAAGTGAAAGAACTAAACGATTTAACGGATTGAAGTAACGTTTATAGGTAATTGTTTGGTTGTATAAAATTTCAATATTGTGCACTTGGAGTACTATGGCCTTGAGTCAACAAAAGCTTGCAAGAGCTTAAGTGTTGGCCGGCTACCGGCGATGGCGTCATCGAGGCGGATATTAGTGTTGAAGGCCACATAGAAGTTGGCTTTATAAAGAAATCATGATCCACGTCACTTAATAATTATTGTATAGCAGGGCCGATGTATAAAAATGAGTGATAAAAATATGAAAGTTGGATGCACTAATATCGCCATAGCCCTTACGTTGGTCGGCATCACGCCTCTTGTAGTGGGAGTGGCAGGTTTAACCAAAGTGATCACACATCTTGATGAGGGGTTCAAGATTTCTTGGCTGGTAATGGGGGTGGTGTTTTCGATTATTGGCATCGCTGCCTGCGGCTACCGCTCATGCCTGTATTTACATCGGGGTTATGGCGTGTTTGTCAGAAAAATGCTGGGCTTTGTTTTTCGGGAAGATAAATTTAACTATAGTGACTTCGAAAAAATATACATTGAAACTAGTTGGTCCCTTGTGTCGGAAGGTCAAGGGTCTACTCGTCATTATAATATTGGTTTTGTAGGTGGTTCTAAACGTTTGGGTGTTACTGATTTTGTACGATTCAGAAACGATGTAGGCCACCCTCATAGTTTCGCGAAGATGCAATCCCTGGCCCATCAAATGGCAAACATTTCCGGCTTAAAAGTTTGCTGCAGCGATGAAGTGAAAGAACTAAACGATTTGACGGACTGAAGTGAACACTATGCATAATATTTGGGGTTGTATCGGGCATACGAGTTGTGTTTTTGTGGCGTCATGGATTCGCGTCAACACAAGCGCTCGGGTGGTCTTGGATATAGAGGCTGGGCAGAGGGCGGTCGCCGGAAAAGGCCTGGATAGTACTGAGTCCGTGCTCGCAGAGCTTGCCTGATTCGCCTTCCTTTGCCGCGCCCCTCCGAGGTGCGGCGTTTCATGCCTCACCGCAATCCAATCTAAAACATTCCGGCAAAGCGTTTTCCCGCCTAGCTCCTCTCCTTCAGTATATCCACACATTTTCTTTTAAAAACAAGAACTTAACAGTGAATACAATTGTGTACGTTTTGAGCGTTGTGGATTTATAAGCGGAATGCGACACTAGGCTTCGGGGCGCCGAAGGGTTGGCGCTCAATTCCTATTTGTAATAAGAACGATGAGCCCCGGGACGGTGTTTGGATGAACGACAAAAGCGACTTGCTTTCCCAGCTACGGATTGACCGCGACGAGCACGCCGACTCCGCCTCTCCCAAATGGCCATGGGTGCTTGGGGGGGCGCTTCTGTTGCTGCTGCTGGTTGGCGCTAGCTGGGCCCTGACTCGGCCCGATCCCATCAATGTCGAGACTCGCATGGCCAAAGTGACCCAGGCGCGCAATAGTGCGGCCAGCGTACTCGACGCCACCGGTTATGTGACGGCGCGCCGCTATGCCACCGTCTCTTCCAAGGTAACCGCGAAAGTCGTGGAAGTACTCGTGGAAGAGGGCATGTCGGTGGACGAAGGCCAAGTGGTGGCCCGCCTTGATGATTCCAATGCCAGCAAGAGCCTTGCCGTGGAACAGGCCAACCTGACGCTTGCCCAGGCACAACTGGAAGAAATCCGGGCGCGCTTGATCGAAGCCCGCCGAGTGCGGGATAGGGTGGCGACGTTGCACCAGCGCGAGCTCGTCAGCGAATCCGAATTGGACGTAGCCACCAGCAATTACGACTCTCTCAAGGCTCAGCTCTCTGCCCGTGACGCCAATGTGTTGAGCGCCAGGCGCAGGGTAGAGTTGCAACAGCAACACCTGGAAGACTTGGTGCTGCGAGCGCCCTTTTCTGGTGTGGTGGTTTCTAAAGACGCCCAACCAGGGGAAATGATTTCACCGGTGTCCGCCGGCGGTGGCTTTACCCGCACGGGGATTTGCAGTCTGGTGGATATGGGCTCTCTCGAAATCGAAGTCGACGTCAACGAAGCCTACATTCAGCGGGTGTTTTCCGGTCAGCCGGTGCAGGCCACGCTTGAAGCGTATCCGGACTGGATTATCCCCGCTGAAGTGATTGCCATTGTGCCCACCGCCGACCGACAAAAAGCCACCGTGAAAGTGCGTGTAGGCTTTAAAGAGTTGGACTCGCGCGTGCTGCCGGACATGGGAGTGCGGGTGGCCTTTCTCGAAGAGGAAGAACGCCGCCAGGGCTCATCAGACAGCGCACTGCTGATACCCGGCAGTGCGCTGGTTGAGCGCAACGGTCAACCCGTGGTGTTTGTAGTAAAAGATGCGGTGGCGCATCAACGTGTGATTGAAGCCCGCGAGCGGTCCGGTGGGGAGTTGGTGGTGCTCTCCGGCCTCGAGCCGGGCGAGCACTATGTCGTGGATCCGCCGTCCAGGTTGGTTGAAGGCGCGGCGGTTAGCACGAATTAACCCTTAATAATGTAAAGGAGTCTCTTATGTCTGAAGCCAATGAAGCGGCCCTCGATCCGCAAGCGTCGGCTACTGCCGCCGGTCGTGACACGGCGCTGGTTCGCTGTAGCAACCTGGGAAAGAGTTACCGTAAGGGCAAGGAGTCCGTGCCCGTTTTATCCGACCTGAGCCTGACTATTCCCAAAGGCGATTTCCTCGCGCTAATGGGGCCGTCCGGCTCCGGTAAGACCACTCTTCTGAACTTGCTCGGTGGGCTAGACAGCCCCACTGACGGCACCCTGGAAATTGCCGGGGAGCGTATCGACCGGTTCAGCCGCGGCCAACTCACCCGCTGGCGAGCGCGCCACGTCGGGTTTATTTTTCAGTTCTATAACCTTATGCCCGTACTGAGTGCGGAGCGCAATGTCGAGCTGCCGCTGCTGTTAACCAAACTCTCTTCGAAACAGCGGAAACACCATGTGGCCACCGCCTTGGAGTTGGTAGGTTTGAAAGACCGGGCCAAACACAAGCCCGGTGAACTCTCCGGTGGGCAGGAGCAGCGGGTGGCGATTGCCCGGGCGCTTGTGTCCGACCCAGACCTGCTACTGTGCGATGAGCCCACCGGTGACCTGGACCGCGCGACCGCGGATGAAATTCTGTCTCTGTTGCAGTTGCTCAATCAGCAACAGGGTAAAACCATTGTCATGGTCACTCACGACCCCTTGGCCGCCGAGTATGCCCAGCGTACCGTGCACCTCGACAAGGGTACCCTGATGGCGGGGGAGTGATGGCATGAAATATTTTTATTTCATCTGGAAAAATCTAGGGCGCAAGAAGCTACGAACGTGGCTGACCGTCATGTCCATTGTGGTGGCGTTTATTCTCTTTGGCGCACTGGGCTCGTTGAATGCGGCGTTTACTCAGGGCGCGGAGATCGCGGGAGCGGATCGACTCATTACCATTCACAAGGTGTCCCTGATACAAAGCCTGCCCTATAGCTATGTCAATCGGGTGCGCAATACCGAGGGTGTGGAAGCCGTCACCTTTGCCAACTGGTTAGGTGGCTACTATCAGGACCCGAAAAACCAATTCGCCCAGTTTGCCGTAGAGGCCGACTCCTACTTCGAAATGTATTCCGATCTGCTTAGTCTTCCCGAGGAGCAGATGCAGGCCTGGAAGAAGAACCGTATCGGCGCCGTCATCGGGACCTCTTTGGCTGAACGCTTTGACTGGGAAGTGGGGGACCGAGTACCGGTGACCTCCATGTTTCCGCAGGAAAACGGCAACCGCACCTGGGAGTTTGAAGTCGAAGGCATTTTTTCCGCTGAGGGCTCCGGCGCCGACAGCGGAAGCCTACTTTTTCACTATGAGTACTTCGATGAAGCACGCCAGTGGGATAAAGGCACGGTGGGCTGGTTGATGATAAAGGTGAGCGACCCGCAGAATGCGGGCGAGGTGGCGGACCGTATCGACGCCATGTTCGCCAACTCTCCGGCGGAAACCAAAACCAGTACTGAAAAAGCGTTTATGGAATCGTTCATGAAACAGTTCGGGGATATCGGCACCATCACTGGGCTGATTCTGGCGGCCGTCTTTTTCACCATGCTATTGGTGACCGCCAATACCATGGCGCAGGCGGTGCGCGAGCGCATTCCGGAAATGGCGATTCTGAAAACCCTCGGTTTTACCGATCGATCAGTGCTGATCATGATCCTCGCGGAAGCCATTCTATTGGCGTTGATCGGTGGGTTGATCGGCCTTGGGTTGGCCTGGTTGATGATTGGTGCCGCGGCCAGCCAAGTGGAGGCGTTTTTGCCCGGTTTTGCCATGCCGGCTGAAGTCTGGATCAACGGGCTGGTCGCCATTGTGGTTCTCGGCCTGTTGTCCGGCGCGATACCCGCAATACAGGGAATGCGCTTGAATATTGTCACAGCATTGGGGAGGCGGTAACCATGAAAGGTTTTACGCAAATTTTTACCGTCAGTGCCATGAACCTGCGCAATTTGCCTCAGCGCTTGGGTGCCTCCTCTGTGGCGGTATTCGGGGTGGCATGTGTGGTGGGTGTGTTTATCGGTGTGTTGTCCATGGCCTCCGGGTTTCAGCGCACCATGATCTCCGCCGGCTCGCCGGACACGGCGATTCTGATGCGCTCCGGTGCCACCTCGGAAATGAGCAGCGGCCTCGGGTTTGAGGAAATCCAGGTTGCCACTCAGTTGCCGCAGGTGCGCCGTGACGCCGGCGAGCCGGTGGCCTCCGCCGAGCTCTATGTCATTGTCGATATTCCCAAGCGCGGCACCGACAACTCCTCCAACGTGCCGCTGAGGGGCGTGGAGGATGGGGCGTTTGAAGTGCGTGACGGCATTGAAATCATTGAAGGGCGTCGGTTTGAAACCGGTCGCAATGAGTTGATCGTCGGGCGTGCGGCCCAACAACAGTTTGCCGGCCTGGATGTAGGCAACACCATACGTTTCGGACAAATGGAGTGGGACGTGGTTGGGGTTTTCTCCGACCGGGGCGGGCTCTCCGAGTCCGAGCTTTGGACCGACGTCCGGGTGCTGCAGTCGGCTTACCGGCGGGGCAACTCGTTCCAAAGTCTCAGGGTCAAACTCGCTTCGGAAGACGCTTTGGAAGCGCTACAGGCCGAAGTCGCAGGTAACCCCCAACTGGATATGGATGTGCAACGGGAAACGGATTATCTCTCCGATCAGGCCGAGCCGCTCAGCAAGTTTATCAAGGGTGTCGGCTACCCCCTGGCGATGCTGATGGCGCTCGGGGCCGTGTTTGGAGCGATCAACACCATGTACGCTTCGGTTTCTGCCCGTACACGGGAAATTGCCACTTTGCGCGCAATTGGCTTTGGGGCCTTCCCCGTGGCGTTCTCCACGCTGCTTGAGTCCTTGATTTTGGCATTGATTGGCGGGGTGCTTGGGGCTGTGGTGGTGTACTTGATCTTCAACGGCTACACGGTCTCCACCATTAATAGCACCAGTTTTAGTCAGGTGGTCTTTGATTTTGCCGTTACGGGGGATTTACTCGTTCAGGGCATTATCGCTGCGGTTTTTATTGGCCTGGTTGGGGGCTTTTTCCCCGCCGTTCGTGCGGCGCGCCTGCCGGTTGCCACTGCCTTGCGGGAGACCTGACCGACGTGAAGGGTTGCTATGCTTAGGGCAACGATAAGCACAGCCAAAGGGAGCCTGATATGTCCGAACTGATTCTGGCGATTGACCAGGGTACTACGAGTAGCCGAGCCATCATTTTTGACCCGAACGGTCGCATGGTGGCCAGGGCCCAGCAGGAGTTTTCCCAGCATTTCCCCGATGATGGCTGGGTTGAGCACAACCCGGAAGAAATCTGGCAGGTCACCTGTGACGTCTGCCAGGAGGTACTGGAGCAGCTCCCTGTAGGCCAGACAGTGGCGGGTATTGGCATCACTAACCAGCGGGAGACCACCGTCGTCTGGGATAAGGACACCGGCACGCCCGCCTACCCGGCCATTGTCTGGCAGGACCGGCGCACCGCCGAGCGCTGCCGGGCACTGGCGGCAGAAGGGCTGGAAGACGATACCCGGGCTCGAACCGGGCTGCTGCTCGACCCCTACTTCTCCGCCACAAAAATTGGCTGGATACTCGATAACGTCGAAAACGCCCGCACCAAGGCCGAACAGGGTCAGTTGTTGTTCGGCACCATGGATACTTGGTTGATCTGGAAGTTAACCGGGGGGCGGGTGCACGCCACCGACGCCACCAACGCCTCCCGCACCATGCTCTACAACATCAACGACCAGTGCTGGGACCCGGTACTGCTGGAGCGCTTCGGCGTGCCCGAAGCCATGCTGCCGGAAGTCAAAGACTGTGCGGCCGACTTCGGCAAGGCCATAGAAGGGCTAAACGGTTTCGAGCTACCCATCGCAGGGGTCGCCGGGGACCAGCAGGCGGCCATGATCGGCCAGGCCTGTTTTGAACCGGGCATGATCAAAAGCACCTACGGTACCGGCTGCTTTGCGCTGATGAACATCGGCGATGCGCCCCGGCTCTCTCAGCACCGGCTGCTGACCACCATCGCTTACCGTTTTGACGGCAAACCGGTCTACGCGCTGGAGGGGGCCATTTTCGTCGCCGGGGCCGCGGTGCAGTGGCTGCGAGATAAGCTGGGCGTCATTGGCGAGGCCTCGGAAACCGAAGCCCTGGCGAAAAGCCTGATCTCCAACAAAGGGGTGTATCTCGTGCCGGCTTTTACCGGCCTGGGCGCGCCCCACTGGGAGCCCGACGCCCGCGCCGTTATCTGCGGCCTGACCCGCGACAGCGGCCGTGCGGAGCTGGCCCGGGCGGCGTTGGAGGCAGTCTGCTATCAGACGCGGGATTTGTTTAAAGCCATGGAGGAGGACGCCGGCGAGCGGCCGGAAACCTTGCGTGTGGACGGCGGCATGGTGGCCAATAACTGGCTGTTGCAGGCACTGGCGGATATTGTCGACGTGCCGGTGGAGCGGCCGGAGATCATCGAAACCACCGCTTTGGGCGCCGCCCGGCTGGCGGCGCTTCAACTGGGCCTGTTTGACGACCTGAACGACTTGGCCCAACACTGGACCCTGGACCGCCGCTGCGAGCCCATGATTTCAGAAGAAGAGCGCAGTGCAATGGTCAAAGGTTGGGACGCGGCCGTACAGCGAACCCGTGCGCAACCCGAAGTTAGCTCATGAGCTGATTGTCAGGTGGCGCTTAGGCTTACCTGACCTACGTACTTTCCTACCGCGTAGGTCAGGTAAGCGAAGCGCCACCTGACAAAATACCCTGACAATTCTACCACCGCTGGGCTTCCCGCTACCCCTGCAGCCTTGCCGCGGTGCCCTGCAGCCCCAAAATTGTCAAAATCTGTTGCTGGGCGGCATCGAGAACGCGCTGCTGTTCCTCCTCGGCGGAAATGCTTTTGGCAATCGCCACCGCCCCGACCATGGCCGCCAGAATGGATCGGGACTTCTCCGTGACGATGGTCGGCTCCGGTTTGAATGGCAGCTTTTTCAGCCGACTGAGGGCGGTAATGCGCCGCTCCAGCATGGTCTTCATTCGCTCGTAAGCTTGCTCGTAAAGCAGGCGAATTTCCGGTTTATCGCTACTGATTTCGTTAAACAGCACCGACTCCGGGCCCGGTTCGGTGCTATCTTTCAGGGCACCAAGGTTGAGATAGTCGGTCACCAGCGCAGTCAGGTGTTTGACGGAAAACGGCTCCTTGGCGAGCCGCTCGCGCGGGCTTCGTTGAAACGCATCGGCCAAGTAAGCTTTAAACAGCGCCTGTTTCGACTCGAAGTGCCCGTAAAAGGCGCCATGGGTCATCCGTGCCAGCTTCATGATCTGCCCGATGGAGACCTTGTCGAAACCGTAGCGGGCAAACAGCTCGCTGGCGGATTTCAAAATACGATCTTTTGAGCGGGACTTGTGCGCTTTGGAATAGGGCATGTCAGGGCTCTCGTTGGGCGCTGGGAGGCGAACAGGGACGAACTATATTATCTTGATCATATATTAACTTGGCGTAGCCTGCTTTCCATTACTCTTTATTCCCGTGTGTTAGAGGTAGGAAAAATGAAAGCGAACTCACCCATTGTTATTACCGGAATGGGCCTTGTGAGCCCACTGGGCTGCGGTGTGGAGGCGGTTTGGCGTCGGCTGACGGCCGCTGAATCCGGCGTGCGCCTCATTGACCACTTTGATACGGCAGACTTCCCTATTCGCGTTGCCGGCATGGTGCCCAGCCATGAACAGGACGAGGAGGCGGGACTGGATGAAGCCTCGGTAATCAGCCCCAAAGAGCGCAAGAAGATGGACCGCTTTACCGTCTATGCGCTCGCGGCCGCTCAGGAGGCCATGGCCCAAGCCGGTTGGGCCCCCGAGTCCGAGCACGATCAGGCAAATACGGCGACCTTGATTGGCAGCGGCATCGGTGGCTTTCCCACCATCACCCAGGCGCAAACCACCATGAATCAGCGGGGGTACAAGCGGCTTTCGCCCTTTACCGTGCCCGCGTTTTTGGCCAATTTGGCCGCCGGCAATGTCTCCATTCGCCATGGCCTCAAGGGCCCCATGGGTTGTCCGGTCACCGCCTGTGCCGCCGGCCTGCAAGCCATTGGCGATGGTATGCGCCTGATTCGCAGCGGCGAAGCGGAAGTGGCTCTGGTCGGTGGCGCGGAGGCCTGTGTGGACCCGCTGTCCCTGGCCAGTTTCCATGCCATGAAGGCGCTCTCCACGCACAACGAAGCCCCCTCGGAAGCCTCCCGGCCGTTCGACCGGGACCGGGACGGCTTTGTGATGGGCGAGGGCGCCGGGCTTTTGGTTATTGAAACCCTGGAGCATGCTCAAGCCCGGGGCGCCACGCCCCTGGCGGTGATCAGCGGCTATGGCACCAGCACCGACGCGCATCACATTACCTCCGGCCCGGAAGACGGCTCGGGCGCGGCGCGGGCCATAGAGCGAGCGCTGGCGATGGCGGGTTTGCAGCCCGAAGAGATTGACCACATCAACGCTCACGCCACCTCCACCCCGGTGGGGGATCGGGCCGAAGTGGCCTCCCTGCGGCGGGTGTTCGGTGAGCAGCTGCGGGACATTCCCATCTCCGCTACCAAGTCCGCCACCGGGCATCTGCTGGGGGCCGCCGGGGGTATCGAAGCCATTTTCTCCGTTATGGCCCAGCGCAGCGGCACCCTGCCGCCGACACTGAACCTGAGCCAGGCGGATGAGGTCGTGAAGGATTTAGACCTGGTGCCCAAGTCGGCCAGACAGCGGGCCTCGAAGCACGTATTGTGCAACGGGTTTGGGTTTGGCGGGGTGAATGCGTCGTTGATCGTCAGCGAGATATCGGTCGAATAAGCGAAGCGCGACCTGACAAATGACTCTCCGCTACCTCAGGCCCCGGCCTGCTGCTTCGCCGCCGGCTTCCCCTGCCGCGCCTTCAATGCCGCCACGGCGCGCGCGATGGTGGCCCGCACCCACAGCCAGCTTGGGAACTGCCAGTAGCCCAGCAAATAATCCCCCGACTGTTTCAGCCGCTCCTGGGCTTGCTCCAGCTGCATTTTCTGGACCGTGCTCAAACCTTTGGTGGCTTTGTTCCGAGCCCGGATCATCTGCACGGCCAACGACACAAAGCGGTGTTTCTGGCGCCTGGCCCACGGGCTGCGGGCAACCAACTCGTCCGCTTCGTTGATCACATCCAGATGCAGCTTGAGCTTGGTGGTCATTTTACCCAAGGGCTTGCCGCCATCGTCGCTGAGCAAATACCTCTGCACACTGGCCACGGCATTGCGCACATTGCGGGCCTCGCTGGTGCGTAACAGGCCGGCGGTGACCACCGTCCCCAGCAAAATACCCAAAATGAAGGCCAAAATGGCTCCCATGCGTGCTCTCCCGTAGTCCACTCTGTGAAGGGAATCAATGAACGAGAGTGTGAACCGCTTTTGCTTAAAAAACTGCGTAGGGCGCCACACCCTGGCATAGTAGTGGCGCATAAATCTCTATTCTGCTGACAAGTTCAAAACCTTTGTGTGACCGAGTACCGCCGGACGGAGTGCCAAGGGGCGTTTGGGGCGGTGGTACACTGATGAATGCCGGAGCGTGAAAGCGCAATCAGCGGAGTGTCGGCCCTTCGGAGCAGAGGGCACTATAACCGTTTCCAGGGTTACATAGAGGTATTGAACATGACCACCAGTGAACGCCCGCTGCCCCGCTGGACGGCCGTGGTCACCGACCTGTGCCGCTACATCGAAGCCTCGGAGCAGCCCCCGACGCTGGAGGAGCTGGCCCGGCGCGCCGGGTGGAGTCGCTACCACCTGCAGCGCAAGTTCAAGGCCATTACCGGCTTAACCCCTCGCGGCTATGCGGCGGCCGTGCGTTCGGGTAAGGTCCGGCGAGCGTTGAAAACGGGAGACTCGGTGACCGAGGTCATTTATCGCTCCGGCTACAACTCCAGTGGCCGTTTTTACGAGGCCTCTGACCAAATGCTGGGTATGACCCCCAGCCGGTATCGGGCGGGTGGGGCGCAGACCGATATTCACTTTGCGGTGGGGGAGTGCTCTCTGGGAAGTATCCTGGTGGCGCGAAGCGCGAAAGGCGTTTGCGCGATTTATTTGGGAGACGACCCAGACCTGCTGGTTCGCACACTGGAGGATCAGTTTCCCGCCGCCCACCTGATGGCTGGCGACCGGAGCTTCGAGGGGCTGGTCGCCCAGGTGGTTGGCTTTGTGGAAGCCCCCCAGCTGGGCTTGGATTTACCGCTGGATATTCGCGGCACGGCTTTCCAACAGCGGGTATGGGAGGTGTTGCGGCAAATACCGGCGGGCCAAACCTTGAGTTACACTGAAGTCGCCCAGCGGTTGGGCAACCCCAAGGCGGTTCGCGCCGTCGCCGGTGCCTGCGCGGCCAACCGCTTGGCCGTGGTTATCCCCTGCCACCGGGTGGTGCGCAATGACGGAAACTTGTCTGGCTACCGCTGGGGGGTGGAACGCAAAAAAATGTTACTGGAACGGGAGTCGTAAATGGCGGGCTGTTGTGAACACGATGGGGAAGAGCTATCCGCGCTGCGGGAACGTCAAAGCGGAGTGTTAAAAATCGTTCTCGGCATTAACGCCGTGATGTTTGTGGTGATTGTTGGCGCGGGGCTTTACGCCAGCTCCTCCGCGTTGTTGACGGACAGTCTGGATAACCTCGGCGATGTGTTCACCTACGCGTTGAGTTTGTGGGCCGTGCACCTGAGTGCCCGGGCCAAAGCGAAAGTCGCTTTCTTTAAAGGCGGCCTGATTCTGTTGGCAGCCCTGGCGGTGCTGGCGCAAATTGGCTACAAATTAGTGCACCCGGCGGTGCCCCTGTTTGAGATCATGGGGCTGTTCAGTCTGCTGGCGCTGGTGGCGAACGGTACCTGCCTGACGCTGTTGTGGCGTCATCGTGGAGACGATGTGAATATGCGCTCGGTCTGGGAGTGCAGCCGCAATGATGTGGCCGCCAACCTCGCGGTGTTTCTGGCGGCGGCCGGCGTCTGGTTAACCGACTCGGCCTGGCCCGATTTGCTGGTGGCCTTTTTGCTGGCACTCCTGTTTCTGCGCTCGGCGGCGCGTGTTCTGACCTCCGCCCGCACCACTTACCGCAGTGAAGCCGGATGACAAGGCGAGTGGCGCTTGGGCGGGGAGAACGCTCCGTTTGCTGATCGGCGGCTCACCCCTCACCCGGCGCCTCCTTGTTGGGCTGGCGTTTGTCACCTTTATTCGGTACATGCTCCAGGCAAACCTCCTTCTGGCCGTGAGGCAAGCGGTTGCACTCCTCAATCTTGGCCTGTCGGCTGCCGTCATAGCCCTCGCGGTGGGTAAACCCGCAACCGCTGGCCAGGGTCACTGCCAGCAGCAAGAGGGGAGCGAGTCGTTGTGGGGCTAGAGTTGTCATTGCGTCGCTCCTTTTTCTTGCTTCCATAGCCATCTTAACCCTTCGGGAAGAAGGGCGCCGGGGTGCTCGTCGCTGTGACCGCCGTCGGTCCAGACGTGGGTGAATTCATAGCGTGGGCCTTCTTCCTCTTGCGTCTCAGCGGTGCGGTTGGCATAGCCTAGTGCGGCCACCATCCGTTGGTTTGCCATGAACCAATTGCCCCACTCGTTATCCAGGTCATTGGTGCCATCCTGGAAAAACAGTCGCAACGGGCGAATGGGCTCGCGCCGGATCAGCGCGGGGTAGTCCTGTCCGCCCAGCCGTATGGGGTCGGCGTGCGGCTTAAACCCGATGGAAACGTAACTGCCGATGCCGCTGAACACTTTGCGGAAGTAATCCGGCCGCTCCCAGGCGGCGGTAAAGGCCGCGATGGCCCCGCTGCTGGTGCCGCCGATGGCGCGCTGTTGGGGGTCATCGGTTAAACGATAGTCCGCCTCGAGGAGCGGAATCAGCTCATCGATCAGCATTCGGGCGTAGCGGTCGTTCAGCGCATCGTACTCTTCCGCCCGGTGGTTGGGGTTGCTCATGCCCAGGTCGGTGGGGTAGTCATCCGCCAGGTGGCCGGGCGTGACAAACAGGCCGATGGTGACCGGCATAGCCCTCTGGGCGATCAGGTTTTCCATGACTTGTGGCACACGCAGTGACCCATCCGGGTTGGTGGCCCGTTGGCCATCCTGAAAAACCAATAGACTTGCCGGGGTATTACCGTCATATTGGGCCGGCACGAACACCCAGTAGCGCCGCACAGTCCCCTCGAAGATCTCACTGTGAAACTCAAATGGGCCCTTTAAAGTGCCGCGCGGTACCCCGTTCTGCGCAGAGTGGGCGGGAGTGAGGCCGACGTTTGTGCGCACATCAATCTCGTGGGCGCTGGCCAGGGCGGCGAACGCACAGAGTAACCCCACTGCCCACTGTCTCATTAACAACCGTTTCATTTTACCGATTCCTTCAATCATCATTATTGTTGCTGGTGGGTAACGATAGCAGATTTAGGGATCACCGGTGGGCTAACGCTGGTTGCGGGGCCTCAAAGCGACGAGTCCCCCCTTAGGGGGTATTTACACAGAGCGAGGGGTGTCATCTAATTTATCCTTCTATACGTACGTGTTAGAATTTGAATAGTTGCTCAAACTTCGGCCAGGTTTGAGCCCTTTGTCACCCCAGGAGATTGTCATGCCCACGCTATTTGACCCCATTCAGGTCGGTGACCTGGAATTGCCCAACCGTATGATCATGGCGCCGCTCACCCGCTGTCGCGCCAGCGTTGGCCGGGTCCCCAACGACATGATGGCCGAATATTACGCCCAGCGCGCCAGCGCCGGCATGATTATCAGCGAGGCTACCTCGGTGACGCCCATGGGCGTAGGTTACCCCAACACCCCCGGCATCTGGTCCGACGACCAGGTGGAGGGCTGGAAAAAGGTCACCAAAACGGTCCATGAGCGCGGTGGCAGAATGCTCCTGCAGCTGTGGCACGTGGGCCGGATTTCCGACCCTATTTACCTGGACGGCGAACCGCCAGTGGCCCCCAGCGCTATCAAACCCGAGGGCACCGTGAGTTTGGTTCGCCCCCAGAAAGAGTACGTCCGGCCCCGTGCCCTGGAGACCGAGGAAATCCCGGCGCTGATTGAAGCCTTCCGCAAAGGCGCGGAAAACGCCCAAAAGGCGGGCTTTGACGGAGTGGAAATTCACGGTGCCAACGGTTACCTGCTCGACCAATTTCTGCAAAGCAGCACCAACCAACGCACGGACCAGTACGGTGGCTCACTGGAAAACCGTGCCCGGCTGATTCTGGAAATTACCGATGCCGTGCTTAGCGTGTGGGCACCGGGCCGGGTCGGTGTGCACCTGGCGCCGCGTGGAGATGGCCACGACATGGGAGACGAGAACCCGGCGCAAACCTTTGGTTACCTTGCCAAGGAACTGGGCAAGCGGGGTATCGCCTTTATTGCCACCCGCGAGCATGCCGGTGAAGACAGCCTCGGCCCCAAGCTCAAGGAGCAGTTTGGTGGCGTCTACATCGCCAATGAAGGGTTCAATAAACAACAGGCAAGCCAGTGGCTGGCGGAAGGCAAGGCTGATGCGGTGGCGTTCGGCCGGCTGTTTATTGCAAACCCGGATTTGCCCCGCCGGTTCGCGGAAGACGCGCCGCTGAACGAACAGGACCCGGAAACCTTTTATGCCTCCGGCCCTTTGGGCTATGTGGATTACCCCCCGCTGAAGAGGCCAGCGGTGGCGGACGTCTGATTCCTTTCAGCCATTCTCTAAACGAGCAAAAAAGTGGGCCACGGCCCACTTTTTTCGAGTGACTCACCGATTTTTCACCGGCATAGCACATAGTTCCCTGGTATTGAGCAAAAACGTGACCCCTTACTGATCATTCTGTGGGGCCCGTCACGATATTGCCGACCATTTTTCACTAGCATTGACGGAGTTGACTTGCTCTGCGACTCGCCCGTCATGCTCGTCAGGAGGGATGCGCCATGCCTACATCACTGTTCCACCGTTTGTGCCTGAGTTTGCTCGTCGTGCCGGCCTTGGCCGGAGCCCAAACCTCCAGCGAGGAGGGCCACCGATCGTTCGATCAATTTGATTGCTTGATCAACCCCGCCGTGAGCGGCTTGGTCTCGTGCCTGCCACCTGCCGAGGGCCGGTCTCTTCGCTACGAGTGGGACATGGGCGATGGCACCGTCTACACCACCGACGAGCGCCAGCCCCACATTTACCACACTTATTCGGCGCCGGGTGACTACACCGTCACCTTAACGGTTAATCGCCAGGAGGCGGCCACTACCTCGCAAAGCGTTCTGTCAATTCCGGAACCGCGGGAAGAGGGTGGCTCAAACCAGCTCGCCGGAGGCGACTTCCGTTAAGCGACGATCAACCCCATCGACGCTAGCAGCAGTAAGGCCATCACCCGATTGAACCACCGCAATCGGGTGCCTTTCTGTAACCAAGCGTTAAGCATCTGTCCGCCCACGTTCCAAAATACCAGTAGTGGGGTCGACAGTAGCGCAAAGGTCAGTGCCACCCAGAGCAGCGACCCATCGCTCAGGGCGGTTTGTCCCAGGGCCGCGACCAAGGTCAAACACATCATCCACGCCTTCGGGTTTACCCACTGAAACACCGCCGCTTCCCAGACCGACATGGGGCGGGCTTCGGCACGCCTCTGAGCGGTCCGTCCCCCGGCCCGCCACAACAGCACGGCCACGTAAGAGAGAAATAACACACTCAAGACTTTAAGAGCCAATTCCGCCCGAGGGTATATCACCAACAGTTGGCCGAGCCCAACCGTCATGGCCACCAGCAGGGCTTGGCAGCCGAGCACAATTCCGGTGATGTGGGGAATGGACCGGCGCACCCCGAAGTTCACGCCGGAAGCCATGAGCATCAGGTTGTTGGGGCCGGGCAGGCCGACCATTACCAGCACAATGCCGGCCGTGGATAAAACGAGTTCACTTTGCATGGTCTTACTCCTTGCTTGAGTCATGCTCAGAGTAAGCGCACAATGCCCAACGATACAGATTCAGAAAAAGGAAAATGAAGCGGTACAGTTGTGCTTTAGAATAAACTGTACTGCCCGATTGGAAAACAACTGTACCGTGTTTACCCGGGGCGTTCGGCTTACCCTGAGGCCAGGAGGAGAGTGCGAATGCTTTACCGAACATTGGCCAGCCGTTTACAGCGATTGATTGACGAACAGGTATACCCAGCGGGTACGGCCCTGCCGGGCGTTCGTCGGTTGAGCCAGCAACACAGCGTCAGCGTTTCCACGGTCGTGAATGCCCTCCAGGAACTGGAGCGGTTGGGGCTGTTGGAAGCGCGGCCCCGCTCCGGCTTCTTTGTGAAAACACCCCCGAGCTCTACCAAACCGCCGCGCACCCGAACCGCGAGCCGCTCTCCAAAAGCGGTGACCGGGCAGGAGCGGGTACTGCAATTGATACAGGCCGCCAATAACAAACAGATGGTCAACCTGGGCGCGGCCATACCCGATCCCAGCTTTATGCCGGCGGCCGCGATCGAAAAAGCCTTTCGTCACGTCTGGCGGGAACAGCGGCGCCGTTGTATCGGTTACGAGTTTCCGCCCGGAGCGCCTGAGCTGCGAACGCAAATTGCCCGCAACCTGGCCAGCTTGCACTGCGACGTCAGCCCGGACCAGGTGCTGATTACCAACAGCTGTCAGGAATCCATCGCCATCGCGCTCAAGCAAGTCACCAAGCCCGGTGACATTGTGCTACTGGAATCGCCCACCTATTACGGCTTGCTTCAAGTGGTGGAAGCGCTGGGCCTGAAAGCACTGGAAATTCCCACGGATCCGGAAGAGGGAATTTCCCTCGGCGCCCTCGAACTGGCGCTGGAGCGCTGGCCCGTTGCGGCCTGCATACTGGTTACCAACTTCTCCAACCCGCTGGGGGTGTGTTTGTCCGACGAGCGCAAGCAGGCGCTGCTGAAAATTCTGGCCCAACACAAAGTTCCGCTGGTGGAAGATGACATATACGGGGACCTGCCCTTCAATGGTCCGCGCCCCCGGCCCATGAAGAGCTGGGATACTCACGGCCTGGTGTACTACTGCTCTTCCTCTTCCAAAACGCTGGCCGCGGGCTTGCGTGTCGGCTGGATGGTGGCGGGACAAAACCCGGGGCGGGCGGAGTACCTTCAGTTTATTAACACGGTGTGCGTCAATACGCCCGCGCAACTGGCCCTGGCTCACCTTTTGAAACAGGGGCGTTATGATCGGTTGATGCGCCAGGCCGGTTCCGAGCACGCGAGCTCCGTGGCCCGCTTTACCGATAAGGTGGCTCAGTTGTTTCCCGAGGGCACCCGAATCAGCCGGCCCACCGGTGGTTTTGTATTGTGGCTGGAACTGCCCTTTAAAATCGACACATCGGAACTGATTGAACCGGCTTTGGACGCAGGGGTGAGCTTTGCCCCGGGTAAACTCTTCTCGGCCACGGGCAAGTTTTCCAGTTGTCTGCGGTTAAACTGCGCGGTGAGGTGGGACGCGAGCGTGGAGCGGGCGCTGATGACATTGGCGAAGCTGGTCACTTTCGCGGGGAAGGAATAAAAAAGCGGAGGGAGCAAAAAAGGGGAGGTCCGTCTCCCCAATCATTATGGCTCAGGGGGCCCTACCGTCCCAGGTAGTTCAGCAACCAGGTCATGGCGGGGCGAGGGGTACCGTTGTCGTAAATCAGCCCGCTGCCTTCGACCCAGGTCCGATCGACCACATAACCCCAGAGCGTAATGCCCACCACGGAGGGGTGGTCATAGAACATGGGGAACTGCTCCTGCATGATTTGCAGTTGCGCCTGGTCGTTGGGCTCGGCCACATCGTATTCGGAGATGTAAATCGGCAGGCCCAGGTCGGCAATGTTGTTCAAATTGTTGCGCAGGTCGCTCAGGGACCAGTCTTCCAGGCCGTGGGCTTGCAAACCGAGTGCATCCACCACGCCCGCTTCCACGGCCGGGCGGGCCATTTCGATGAACTCGCTGTTGTTCCAACTCAGGGCGTTGTAGTCGTTCAGAATCAAAATCGAATTGGGGCAATATTGTTGCGCCAGTTCGAACACGTTAATGATCCAGTCACTGCCGAAGGCCTGCTCGGCGTACTGCGCCGGGGCGTGGCCGGGCGTGGATTCGTTAACCACATCGATCATTTCCGTGTCGGGGTAACGGGTGCAGAAATCCCGAATCCACTCTTCAATTTCGGCGCGCTGCTCGGCCGGGCTCAGGTTGTTGATCCAGCTCGGGGACTGGTTGCCCCAAACGAAAGTGTGCTGCTTGAAGGGGATGTTGTTCTGCTGAGCGTAGTTGTACGCGGCGTCCACCCCGCTCCAGTTGTACTGGTCGCGCGTACCTTCCACTGAGGACCACTTGCCCTCGTTCTCGGGCGTAATCTGGTCCCAGTATTGAACAAAGTCCGAGCGAACGCTGCCGGAGGTGGTGATATTGCCCACGAAGAAGTCGTGATCAATGGTGCCGCCATTGCCGCCGTCACCACCATCACCGGCTTCTCCCATGACTGAAAAGTCATCGGCATAGTAGCTGGCGCCGCTGCTCTCGGATTCGATAATGAAATGCTGGAACGGTGTCCCGCTCTGGGTATAGGTGCCGCTCAGTTGGGTCCAGCCGTTGGCGGAAACGGTGGCCTCCGCCACGCGGGAGTACTCTTCGTAGGTGGAAGAGTCAGAGTCTTCCTCGCGTTTGGCCGTCAGGTATACCGTGGCGCTGGAGGAACCCGAAGCCATTTTCACCCACACCGAAACGTCGTACTCATTGCCATCAGCCACGCCGCTGGGGGCGAAGGTCAGTCCGTGCCAGGTATCCGTGCGCCCGGAGATCAGTGCGCTGGCCGAACCGCTGCGCGCTTCCTGGGTGCTGCGGGTAACGTCCCCGGCGGTGGTGGACCAGTGGGTCAGTCCGCTTTCCACGCCGCCGTTGGTGGCAAGGTTGTCGCCATCGCCATCGCCATCGGGTACGCTGGAGGACTGTTCGCTGGAAGATTGCTGGCTGGATGAGCTTGAAGAGGTGGCCGGTGGAGTGGTCCGGTCGGCGCAAAAGCCGATGTTGGAATCGCTCTGGCCCGGTTGCAGCGTGCTGTTCCAGCCCGCGCCGGAGACTTGCAGTGTTGAACCACTCTGGTTCCACTCCCCGTTCCACAGGTTGGTGACGGTACCTTCAACGGTGATGTTCAGGTTCCAGTCCACCGCACTTGCGGTATTGTTGGTCACGGTTAGGGTAGCGCAGTAGCCTCCGCCCCAGTCATTCGTCAGCTCGATGCTGCCCGCGACGTTGCTATCGCCACCGTCCTCAGAGGAGGTTTGGGCCGAGCTGCTGGAACTGTCGCTGCGGCTCTCGCTACTGGAAGCGTTGTTGCCCGAACCGCCGGTAAACCGATACCAGTTGAGGTTGTGGCCGGCGGTGGAACGAAGGTACACATCGTGGGTGCCGGTGACCTCACTAAAGGAGACGGACTGGGTTTGCCAAGTCTGCCAACCGCCGGTATTGCTCACCTGAAGCGTGGCGATGGGCTGGCTGTTCACATCGTCCAGCAAAATTTCCAGGCTGGAATTAATATTGGCGGCTACGCGCGCGTCTAGGCCAGTCGCGCCTGAACCGAAGTCAACGCCGGTTACTTTCACCCAGTCGCCGGGGCCCATTTGAATGTTCTGGGTACCTTCGCTGGCAGGTTCGGTTTCAATGCCGTTCTCGGTATCGAAGGTTTCCGCTTCGTTAATGGCAAAGGCGTCCACAAACTGCAGCTGCGGTACGCCCGCGGGGCCCGCATTCACCTCTTGAATGGAACCATCGCCATTGAAGTAAAGCCGGTCGACGTTGATGGAGCGCTGATAGGTGCTGTCGCCTCGCTCGTTCGCGACGGCCCGGTTGTGGTAGAACATGTACCACTGGCCATCAAACTGCACCATGGACTGGTGGTTATTGTTGCTATTGTTCTCCCAGGGGTTGGGCAGAATGGTGCCCCGATGGGCAAACCCGGTGGCGGGGTTGTCGCTGGTCATATAATCAATGCTGAGCCCACCGGAGGTGTCGGTGGAGTAGGTCAGGTAGTAAGTCCCGTTGCGCTTGTTCATATAAAGCGCTTCAAAAAAGTTGGGGGCATCGATTGCCATGGCCGCGCCATCGGTACTGATCATGTCGTTGTTCAGTCGAATAACCCGGGCATTACCGGGGCCACCACCGCCGAAGTAGAGATAGGCCTGGCCGTTATCGTCGATAAATACGCCGGGGTCAAACACCCAGTCCACGTTGCCGTTGGGGGTGTTGCGGTCCACCAGGGGCTCGCCCAAGGGATCCGTGTAGGGGCCCTCGGGGTTGTCGGCCACGGCCACCCCAATGGCATTGGCGCCGTCGGGGTAGTACAGGTAATAACGGCCGTTGCGCTCGATAAAGTCCGGCGCGTAGGCCAGGCTCGCCCAGGGGCTGTCGGTTTGCGAATTCCACACTATGCCGTGGTCCTGCCAGTTCACCATGTCATCGGAGGAGAACAGGTAGTAGTCCACCAGCTGGCTGTAGTCGGATTGGTCATCCTGATCGTGGGTGACCATCACGTACACCCGCCCGTCGATGACCCGGGCCGCCGGGTCGGCGGTGTAAACGTGCGAGACGATGGGGTTATCGGCGTACCCTGTTAGCGGCGCTGTCGTGAACAGGCCGGACAGCAGAAGCGAGGTCAGTAACCTCGTGCGTGTCAGCTTCATCTTTCCACCTCTTGTTGAAGGTTATTGGTTATTAAACGTTGTTATCGGCGTGGCCCAAGGCCACTGGCTGTGAGCCAGACAGCATAGGGAAAGCCGCTCCAAGTCGATGGAAGTTTTAGGCAGGTTTATAGCACGATGCAGGAAGTTGAAAGGATTCTGCAGGATGTTCAAGGAAAAATCCGCCAGTCATGTATTATTAAGCGTCAGTCTGGCGGGTGGCCCACTAGGGCTCGTTCTCTGTGCGGTACAGGGTCTGGAAGGTTTTGGGCGTACAGCCGTATTCCGCTTTGAAGAGTTTGTTGAAATACGACACGTTGTTATAACCCACCAAGTAGGCAATTTCGGAAATGTTGGCTTCACTGGTTTCGGACAATAATCGGGCGGCTTCGGTCAGCCTCAGCTTTTTCAGGTAGGCGGTGAACGTTAGGCCCAGCTCCTCTTTTAAAAGCTCATTCACCTTGGTGCGGTTGATGCCGAGCGTCGCGGCGGTGGTGTCCAGGTTCAGCTCGGAGTTGGCGTACTCGGTGGCCATATAGCGGAGTAAGGCATCTTTTTCCTTGTCTTTTTGAGGCTCGATAGAGAGCTTTTTATACGCCATCAACGGCTGGTCCAGCTTGACCTTCTCCTTCAGTCCCGTGGTGAGGGCACGAACATAAAGTCGGACCAGCCACACAAAAAAGAGTACCCAGCCCGCTGCGGTAATGCCCGCGGCGCTATAGAAGTACATCGGTTTTGTGCCTTTAAGCGTCACGTCCGTGATTCTTACTCTCGATGTCTGGTCCATCGGGCTTTGTAGGGAGTTTACAAATGCCAACCCCATCACTTTATCGAGCCGATAATCCTGATTGCTGAGTTCGTAGCCATGCTCATCCAACCACCAGTGGGGGGTGGCCAGGTCCGCAAAATCAATGGTCATCTCTTTCCAGTGGGCGCTGCACGAAAAGGCCTTGGAAGAGACCCGCCGGGTCGGGGGCTTAAAGGGGTCGGTGACTTCCTCGTCAAAGCTGAACAATACAAACAGCAGCACGTTGCGCGGGTCGCACAGAATGCGGAACGACACGTGGCTGTAATCCGTCAGGTCCACCACCCGATACGCCAGTTCGGGCTGAATAAAGTAAAAGGAATAGTGCGTATAGGGGAACAGCTGCTCGGAGTCGAGGGTAAACTCATAATCGATGGTCCCCACCTCGCTCTTAACGGTCAGTTGGGTATCGCCCACGGGGGATGACGGCTCAATCGCCGGCGCCCACGGCAGTGCCTCGTCTCGTGCGGGGAAGAGCGAAAGGCTCAGCCGGGATTGCAGAAAGCCGCCGTACATTACGACGGCCGTCAGCACCAGTAGCATCAGTAGGGTAACCAAAGCCTTGCGATAAAATGTCAGCATTTTATTGGAGTTGTTATCTGCGAATTGTTGGGGAAATTTGCGCCAAATCTTTATTAAGTACTATTACCGTACCATTGTTGCCGACCTTAAAAATAGCGACCGTGTACCTTTTCGTAAAATAAGAGGCGCTGGCCCAGCAGCTTCTGTTAACCAGAGGCTGCCAGGGCGCAGGTGATGGAAACCCGTAGCGGCTTAGGGGTTGGGGGCCACCAGAACATCTTTTGCCGCATCCCATGAGTCCTGACCGCGATCGTAGATTTGAAACGCGCCGGCATCGTCCCACGCGGTGGCCGCCATGCCGTGCTCGATCGCCAAATTGACGTGGGTCCTTAGGTAATCCAGGCGGTCGCTCGCATTGCATTCGTTTTCCGGGTTGTTGTAGTCGTAGTGAGGGGCTCCGAACTCATTCACCATGACCGGCACGCCGGTGCGAATGGACCAGTCATTCGCACTCTCGTAAATAGCGCTCAGTTCCGCTTTGTCGCTGTCACTGCCCCACCGCCGGGTGCACTCTCCCGCAAAGGGCCAGGGGTCATAGGAGTGAAAGTTTCCAATCAAGTAATCATCCTGCGGCAGGGTGATGTCGTTGAGGCTAGAGGCCGGTGTGTAGTCATTCCCCGCAATAACCACTAAGCGCGTGGGGTTCTGCTCGCGAATGATCTCCAGTATTCGCGGGTTCAAATCATTCACTTGTTCGGCCGTCATGCCCACGGGCTCATTGAGCATCTCAAACAGCAACCGCGGTGACTTGTTCGAGAAACGTTGGGCGATTTGCGTCCAGATTGCATCAAAGCGCGCTCTCGCCTCTGGGTCGTTGTAGTTTTCCTTCAACCAGATTTCGTGGTGGGCATTGAGTATGACCGGGTAGCCTTGGGCGAGGGCCCAGTCAACCACCTGCTCGGCTCGGTTCAGGCGGGCGTCCGTTATGCGGTAAGGAGGCGTTTCGGCGGTATGGTCGTCCCATGTGACGGGAATGCGAACGTGCTGAAACCCCGCTTCTTTAAAAGCCACAAAGTAGGAACGTTGGGCCTTGGGCGCCCAGTCACCTTCGTTGGGGTAGGCGTCCAGGGTGTTGCCTAGATTAATGCCAACGCCCATATCGAGCACCGTGTCATGGGCGGCTAAGGTGGTAGGTTCCGCGTAACCTAGCTCAAAATAGTCCAGCGCGGCGGGCGGCGCTTCGAACCTGAGTTGCAGTGTTTGGGGGCCGTCGCTCAAGTAAAAAGCCTCGGTGGTTAGCGTCTGCCACTGCCCGGCTTCACTGCCGCTTAGTTCGACGGCGGCTAGGGGAATCGCTTCGCCGTCGACGGCGAGCGTCCACTTGGCGGCGCTCTCGCCAGCGCGAGCATAAAAACTCAGCGTAAACTGGCCGGAGGTGTCCACATCAAGCTCGTAAAGGACGGTGCCACTTTCAGGAGCAATGGCGGCCCCACCGGACAGTGAGTCATCGGTGATGGGGGAGGCGGTAGGCTCCTCGCACTCCAGTGCTGATTCGGCCTCCACCCGCGTGGTTTCTACCGAAATGGTCGTGCTCGGGCAGCCCGAAGAACGAGCGCTGGCGCTGCTGGAAGCGGCGGTGGAGACCGAGCTGCTCGAGTTGGAGGAGGCCTCGCTGGACGCCGAGCTGGCGGAGGTGGGTGATGTGCCCCCGCTACTGCCGCAGGCCGTAAGCAAAACAACACTGGTGCCGAACAAAATACGAGAAATAAACATCATGAACATACCTGCTGACAAGAGTTTGGTTCAGGGCGGGCGCGAGGCGCCCGCCTAAGTGGTTTAGTGGGGGGAGTACTCGATATAGTCATAGTACGCCCAGGTGTTTTCCCAGAAGTATTCGCCCGGAAAGTAATAGCCGTCGGTGGAATTGTCCCCATGCCAATGGTTAATCATCAGCCGCGTTGGGTCTGAAGGCCACGCGTACTGGGGGATTTCGTTGTTCGCCACGTAGCCGTCGCCGTTGTCCCGGTAGAGCGTTCGAATAACCTGCTGGTTGCCCCAGGCGTCGGTGACGAACCATTGAATTCTCCAGCTGCTCCAGTCAAAGCCGATGTGGACCAAATCCCGGGTGATGTTCAGGCCATACTGCCCCAGGTCAATGTCCTGCTCCCAGCTTTCGTAGGTGCCTCCTTGGGGCTGGTAGATCACGTTGGTGTGCACCACATTTCCCAGGGTCGGGAGAAATTCGATATCTATTTCCTGCCAGGCGCGCCCCGGCACGTCGTGCCAAGAGGTGTAAGTGAAGATGGAGGAAACGGTTCCCGGCGCATTGCCGGTTTTGAGGCTGCCCTGGACGCGCCCGTAGGAGAGCAGGCTGTTGGTTCGAAGCTCTGAGCACTGCCCCGGGCTCACGCCCAGCGTAATGCCGTGGGAGCTTGGGGTAATCATGCTGGGGTCGAAGGTGCAGCCAAAGGGCGTACCGTTGCTGCCGCTGCGAGCTTGCCAGATGCCGGAGTTAAAACCCCAGGAAAAGTCGTCCTTGAAGTAGCCGGACTGCGAAAAGGTGGGCGCGGCTAACAGCAGGAGGGAGGTGAGCACCAGAGTGCGACGGATGAAAGTGACCATTTTATGACCTCTCGTTATTGATATAAGTCGTTTTATGGGTTTTCCCTGAACCGAGCCGTTGAGGGTGCTCGCCAAATCGATTCAGGGGACCATAAGTTAGCGCCAAAGAGGGAATGGATCGTTCGAGAATGGGTGGGAACGTAAGTTCGGCCCTCTCTTATAAGTATTGGTGAGCGAGGTGGCCGAAATTCCGGTTAAAACGAAATAAGGCTAGGCGGTAGACGCTGATGATTGACCTTGGGATTTTCGGAACTGAGACGGTGTTTGCCCCACGTGCTTTTTGAAAAGGGTGTTGAATGTCGATTTACTGGTGAAACCGGCGTCGTTCATCAGCTCCAGGATGGTTTTACCGGACTGTTGAGGATCTGACAGCAGCTGCTTGGCCTCTTCTATGCGGTAGCTGTTGACGAACTCAAAGAAGTTCTTCTCAAAATGCTGATTCAGAATCCGGGACAGAGTCCGTTCTGGGATGGAGGCCTTGCGGGACAAGGTCTCGATGGTAATATCCTGCTGCAAGTAGGGTTTTTGTTCCCGCATTAAGCGGCTCACTCTGGACACCTGCTCGTCCTTGTACCCTCGGGCGAGGGCGGGCTCTTGCGCGGGTTCGTCTACGCGATCGAACAGGTGCACGTAGCGAATGCTGGTAAACACCAGAACATTCACGAAAATCAGCTCAATATAGTTCCCCACAACACCCAGCATATCCGCTCGGGCGAAGCCGATGCTTTCCCCCAGGAGGTGGACCCCCAGCCGCCAGGCGGCAATAGTAATCATTGCGATTACGATACCTTTCAGCCAACTTTTCTTGCGAACTTCCACGTTCGCGTAGCGTTGCTTGAGCAACTCGCGGTAGCGGGTGATCGCAACCAGTGACCAGATGCCGTAGCTGATAACGCTGAAGTGCCAGAGCGTGGTGAGATCCCTCATGACCGCAGACCACATAAACTCCAGGTGGGTCATCGCCCGAACCTGCTCGGTCTCCGGTAGCCAGTAGTAGTTCCAGGTAATGACGATGCCTGCGACAAGCACGGGGATCAAGTGCAGCAAGTCAAGCCAGCGAAAGCGGAAACTTCGGTATAGCACACTGGCGACGTACCAGTACAACAAGGGCCCCTGAAGGAGGCTTAGAATGGTACCGGTGAACAGTAAGTCCGGGTGGGTCTGCAGAACCAGGGTTCTGAGATGCTCGCTCCAGATAACCAGCATATCCAGGGACTGAATGGCCTTAACCACCAAAAAAGCGCCCAATAGCTGATTGCTTCGACTGGCGCTCTGTTTGGCCAGTATCAGCAGTATCGCTAACACCAAGCACTGACCGGCGGCCATCAGCAGCACCAGGTCATTGATATTAAAAATCACCGCATTGTGGCTAAACGTTGCAGACTCCATCGGCCCCGGTTCACTTTACTTAGAATCGCTTTGATACCGCTAGGGAGCTGACGCAGGGTGAGGCATAGGCGACCCCGGCGCCCGCGGTTTCGGGCCGGCAGAATACCATAATCCCTCCGGGCGTAAAGGCTGTTCCAGGATCTCTGATCCGGCGCCAGCCCAGAGGGCTGATCCGAGGACTTAGGCGGAAGACGCCTGGCAGTGGGCGGCGACGAAATCCCGGTGGGAGGGCATGTAATCAACGGCCTGGGCGATAACGCTTTCGATATGCTTCAACCGTTGTTCAATCTCGGTACTGGAAATGGTGTCCACCAGTGGATGATAACGCTTCGGCAGGACCCCCTGACCGATGAAGACCTCCGCCCAGCTCACGCCACTAAACAGCTCGTTCCCCTCTTTGTGAACATAGCCGTTGGCCCGGAAAAGTGCCAGTTTTTCCTGCAAGGTGTCGGGTATGGGCATGGTTCTGACATAATTCCAGAACTCCGTATCCGTGCGGCGCGTCGCATGATAATGCAAGATGATGAAGTCCCTGATCCGGTCGTACTCGGTGTGGGCCTCCCGGTTGAAATAGTGTCGGTTTATCTCGGAGAAGGCCCGATCCGGGAAAAATGCCATGAGTTTACCGATAAACGACTGTATGAGGTGGATACCGGTGGACTCTAGGGGTTCGAGAAAGCCGCTAGACAGGCCGATGGCGATGCAGTTTTTCTCCCAGAAGGAGGTCCGCTTACCCACCCTGAACTTCAGCAGTCTCGGTTCGCCGGTCGCGCTGGTCCCCAGTTGGCGCAGCAGTACTGAGCGCGCCTCCTCTGGGTCCATGAACGCACTGCTGAAAACGTGACCATTCCCGGTGCGGTGCTGGAGGGGAATGCGCCACTGCCAGCCGGCCCCTTGAGCCTGCGATACCGTATGTGACGGCAAGGGATTGGCGACTTCGCTGGCCAGGGCCCAGGCCCGGTCGCAGGGCAACCAGTGCCTCCAGTCTTCAAAGCCCGCGCCCAAAACGCCGTCAATAAGCAGGCCTTTGGCGCCGGAGCAGTCAATGAAAAGCTCTCCCTCCACAAAGCGCCCGTCCTGAAGGGTGAGGCCGGTAATATGCCCGGTGGTTGAATCGCTTTCAACGCGTTCCACAACCCCCTGGGTGCGCGTGACCCCCCGCGCTTCGGCATATTCGCGCAGGTAGAGCGCATACAAGCCGGCATCGAAGTGGTAGGCGTATTGAATAGTGGATAAGGGGGAGTCTCCGGCCTTAATCGAACGCATGAACTTCCCTTGACTCGCGGCCAACGCACTCAGGCAGTACTGGCCCAATGGTTCGGCTTTTCCCTCGCGCTGCATTTTGCACCAAAAGTGGTGGAACGGCAGGGCTTCCATATTGCGCCCCAATCCGCCGAAACCGTGGACGTAGCGCTCGCCCAACGCGCCCCAATCCCGAAATTCGATACCCAGCTTGAATGTGCCTTGGGTTTTTCGGATGAAGTCATCCTCGTCGATGCCCAGGGTCTGGTTGAACACCTGAACCTGGGGGATGGTGGCTTCGCCCACGCCAACGGGGGGAATGGTCTCAGTCTCGACGAGCTCAATGCTGCAGAACTGAGGTGCCATAAACTTCGCCAGGGCGGCGGCGGTCATCCACCCGGCGGTGCCGCCACCGAGGATCACAATCTTTCTGATTCTATTATCGCTCATGGTTTCATTTAATATTTTGCACCAAAGCGGTGCGGTTGAGGGCGCTCCCATGCCGGATGAGTTTTCAAGGGCAGTGATTCTGGCGAATTCGCCTGATAACGGCGTTCGACTATCGGCCTTTTCTCTGAAAACGGATGCTCGAACGTCCGGATTTACGTAGAGACACGCGCCTGGACGACATACCGGTGCCGTTCTTGCGACAGTAGGAGGGTGCTGCGTGTTGCTGAACAATCTACAAGGGGCCGTTCAGCTCAGCCGTTAAATTGAACAACTCATTGAACAAATAAAACAGCGAGAGGGGATGATAGTGCACTCCACCCATATTTTAACTCCAAGACCTACGTTTCACCGGTCGATCCTGTTCAGCTGCATGCTGGCGGCCAGTCTGCCGGCAGCGGCGCAAACGGGATCTTCCCAGCAAGCGGCCTCCGATGTCGGCGGCGGCGAGCTGTTGGAAGAGATAGTGGTCAAGGGCCTGCGGCAAAGCCTTCAAAACGCCCAAACCATCAAGCGTGACGCCGATACCTTCGTAGATGCAGTGTCCGCGTCGGACATTGGTGCATTGCCGGACCGTAGTATCCTGGAGTCCATCCAGCGGGTTCCCGGTGTGCAGATCGGGCGTTTTGCGTCCCCGGAAGACCCGGACCACTTCGGTACCGAGGGCTCCGGCTTGATCATCCGCGGGCTGTCTCAGGTGCGCTCGGAATTCAATGGCCGAGATACCTTCAGTGCCAGCTCTGGCAGCGGCCTGTCGTTTTCAGACGTGCCTCCTGAGCTGATTGGCAACGTGTTGGTGTACAAAAACCAGACCGCCGACATGGTGGAAGGTGGAATTGGTGGCACCGTCTCCCTGAACACCCGCAAACCTTTTGACAGCAAAGGGCGGCACTTCGGCATCACCGTGGACGGCCAGGTTAACAGTCTGGACGAGGACTGGACGCCCACTATCTCCGCGCTGTTCAGTGATCGGATGGAGACCGACGTTGGTGAGTTCGGGGTGCTTCTCAGCGTGGCCGACTCCACCCTGGAGCAGGTCTCCCACGGTACGCAGTCCGCACGCTACGAGCTGCGCCCGATCGACGGAGACGCGCCGGGCCACCCGGGCTTCAACTATGTGCCGGAGTCGAGCCGTTATGTGTACGACGGCAGTTTCGCGGGTGCCCCGGAAGGGATGGCCGTGGGCGATGAAGGTGTCATCGTGCCCCTCGGGGGCAACGTCAGCCAGAAGTTTGACCGCCGGGACCGTAACGGCATTGCCGCGTCCTTGCAGTGGAAAAGTCCCGACCAAACCTTGGAAGCGACCGCGGAATTCATCCGTTCCGACGCCTCCCTGTCCTGGACGGAATACGCGATCCGTAATGACGTCCAAATTAACGACATTAATGCGCGGCCCGTGGCCGACGTTACCGGCTCGGGCGAGGACTTCAGCCCCGCGCAATGGCAGTTCACCGAGGAGGGCATCTTCCAAAGTGGCAGTATTTCCAGTACGTCCGAAGGCTGGCGGGCCGACGATACGACCGGACGGATTCCGCAGAATGCGGAGTGGGCCACGAGCCAAGTCAATGAGTTTGGGCCTCAGTACAGCTCCAACACCCGCTATCGGGATGAAAACCGCTTGACGGAAGACGCCTCGTTTAACCTTACTTGGACACCAAACGATGTCTGGGAAGTGAGTGCTGACTACCAGCACGTGAACGCGGAAACGACAATTGATGATCATCAGCTGGTCTACGCATCCCGTGCCAATGCCGACATGGCACTGGACGCAATGGGTTCCAGCATCAACCTGCGGTTGGAGAACCCCTGGTCCTTCGCGACCGCGGAAGAAATTCAACCCTCGCAGGCCCAGCAGCCT
Organism: Marinimicrobium locisalis; assembly: GCF_039822625.1. Classification (NCBI taxonomy): domain Bacteria; kingdom Pseudomonadati; phylum Pseudomonadota; class Gammaproteobacteria; order Cellvibrionales; family Cellvibrionaceae; genus Marinimicrobium; species Marinimicrobium locisalis. The sequence continues at coordinate 55,910 of NZ_JBDLLG010000016.1, read as the reverse complement.
GACGGCGTCGACATCACCAGCCCGGACTACTTCCAGCAGAACTCCTCGTTCGTGGCGCAGGCGCTACTGGACTTCGCGGAGCGCTCTGAGGGTGAGTTGGACGCTTTCCGCTTGGACAGCACGCGCTATCTGGACAACACGCCCTTCCTGACCTCGGTCAAGTTTGGCGCTCGGTATGCCAAGAAAACCCAGTCCGTGGGCGCTACCCGCTTCAATTGGGCGCCGATTCGGGCCTCCTTTAACTCGCCCATCGGTTGGTTGGATGACCCGGAAGTGGTTGCGAGCGGATTGCCCGGTACCGACCAAATCGTCGACTGGAGTGACTTTGAGGCGGGCGGAGGCTTTGCCATACAGGGCGGCAACCAGATGCTCCACCCGGCGGCCATCAAAGATCGTGAAGCCTTCCAGGACATTATCCAGCCATTGGTGGAAACCCGTTGTGACACCAGCCGTTTGCTGGACGAGCGTATTGATCCGAATCAGTCTGCGGTCGTCGATGGCGTTTGTAACGAAGCCGGCGCTTACGACATTGTCAACGGACTGTTCCGTCCCGACGAGATCTTTGGTACTGAAGAGGAGAGTGTTGCGGCGTACGTGCGTGTGGACTTTGCCAGCGAAATCCTGGACCGCCGCTTAGCGGGTAACATCGGCCTGCGGCACGTTGAAATCGAAACTCTGACCACCGGGGCGACTCAGTTCCCGGGCTTCAGTTCAGAGTACCCGGTGCCGGAAGGCACGGACGTCTTCTCTGACGATTTGGCGGAAGAGTACGGCCAATACGTCTTTAACGACCTGGAAGCGGGCATTGATATCGGCGGCGACGGCGTTGACCCGCGCTTCCTGGGTGAAATTAACAACTTCCTGCCGGGCGACATTCGCGCTTTCGCGAATAACGGCACCAGCCCACGTACATCCGCCCAGACAACGGATCATTGGCTGCCGAGTCTGAACCTGAAGTACGAACTGACCGACGACCTGCTGTTGCGGTTCTCCGCATCGAAGGCGATTTCCAAGCCCGATATCGGCCAGCGCCGGAACTACATCACCATTCAGCAGGACACCAGCGAAGGTGGCACTACTGTCAGCCGCACTCGCCTGTGGGGACCGCAGGTGGATGAAGATGGCAACGCGATCCTGGACGAAAACGGCAACCAGGTCATCGAGCCGTTCCCGTACATCAGCGCCGAATACCCGGATAACGTCAACGCGGCGGGTGAGCCGACTCCCGATGGCATTCCCGAAGCGAATGGCGAAAACTTGGAACAGGTAAACCTGATTCGCCCAGGCAGCGTGGATTTCTCCGGCTTCTCGGCCAGTTCGGGCAACCCGTTCTTGGAGCCGACCGAGTCCGATCAGTTCGATATGTCGCTGGAGTGGTTCTTCTCGGATGTGGGCTCACTGACCACCACGGTGTTCCACAAAGATCTGAGCAACTATATCGTGTCAGGTAGCCGGATCGAGCAGATCACGAATCCGGAAACCGGGGCGACCCAAACGGTCAGAATCTCCGGGCCGGAGAATGGCAGTGAAGGCGAGATCAAAGGTTTCGAGATCGCGTATCAACAAACCTATGATTCGCTGCCTTCGCCCTTTAATGGACTGGGTATTCAGGCGAACTACACCTACATCGATTCCGAGGGTATTCCCAACCAAAACTTCTCGGGCATTGACCCGGAGGCGGCGGAGCGGAATAGCGCGTTCAATGATCTGCCGCTTGAACGTCTCTCAGACCAAGTGGCGAACCTGGTCGCGTTCTACCAGAGAGGCCCTGCGGAAGTGCGCCTTGCGTACAACTGGAACTCCGAGTTCCTGCTGACCGCACGGGATGAGATTACGACGCTGCCCGTTTGGAACGACTCTCAAGGCTTCCTGGACGCGAGCTTCAAGTACGATGTAACTGATCGCTTTCGGTTGTCACTCGAGGCCAAAAACCTGAATAACGAGGAGGTCGTCACGCGTCTTCAGGTGGATAACGATCTGAAGTTGTTCCGCTCTTCGTTTGTTCAAGGGCGCAGCTATATCCTCAAGGCAAGCTATTCCTTTTAACCACTGAAGCTTGTGGTCCGCCTACCACCCCTACCCCCAGGGGTGGTAGGCGTTTTTCTTTAATCCAAGAGAGGCTAATAAATGAAGGTAGGGATAAAGTACGCGGTCTTTCTAATTGCCCCAATATATGCGCTGACCGGATGTGTCGCAATGGCGAACAAGTCCGAAGGTAAGTGGTTTAATCAGGAAGAATTCATAGGCCTGGAAGATATGTCATCCTCCTATTCTGCCCTTACTCTGGCTTATGAGTTGGATGGACAGGATGGTGAGCTTATTGAGTTTGGCGGCTGTAAAGACGTGGAAGACACTGCTGAGGCTGATGTTGTACAGAGCCAGTTTCCCCTTTTCAAGAAGCTCTATATTAACTGTATGGGTGCTAAGTATTTCCATATGGGCTCTGTGGCTGAAAAAGACTACCTTCCCGATGACTTTAACCCAAAACTGGTCAATCAGATCCCGGCATCTGCCGTTCCCAATCGGGGCGGTACGTCGTTAGAGGCCAGCGGTAACCGGCCTTTGGCGGAGATGCAGGGAGTAAAAGTCGTGAACACTGAGGATAGGGTGTTTACACTAAATGTGGAGACCACAGAAGTCGATTACGTCCTACTTTCAGAGGTCGACGCCAATAACGACGGCTTCCAGGATTGGGTGCTTCGGCTTGACTGGTCGCAGTCTGACTCCTTTGGTGAGGGAACCGATCTCATTGTCTTAACCAAAAGAGCTAAGAGTGGTGAAATGGAAGTGTTGATCCGGCATCCTTAAATCGTGCATAAAAGAATGTGCCCAAACTTCTCCACCTGTTCACCGGTATTGCTCGTGCTTGTTTCTCTGAACGCTTGAGCGTTTACAATTCGGAAACCGTTGCGAGTCAATAACTCCGAGGCGCCCTCTCGGTCGTAGAGTGAAAACCCGTAGGCGGTAAACGCGAGAGTTCCCATAAATGAGCGGTCCCCGAACGCCAGGCAAAATGTGCCACCGGGGCGCATAACGCGGGCAACCTGGGCAATGTGGTCATCGGGCTTGTCCCAGAAATAGAGCGTGTTCACCGCGAGCACCTTATCGAAGGCATCGTCCGCGAACGGCATACTCTCCGAGCTGCCCTGTATAAAGTTCGCCCGCTGCGCCGCGACGAAAGCTGCATTGTTTCGCTCGGCCTCGGCTACCATATCGCTTGCCCAGTCAAGACCGGTATAGACTACCTCGTCATGGCCCTCAAGTATCTCGGGCACGAAGGCGCCATTTGCAGGGCCGATTTCCAGCACCCGATCCGAGCCGCCAATAGCCAGAAGCTCCAGGCATGCGCGGTTAACCCCTGCGTTGACGTTGTTCATGGCTTGGCCGACCTCCCGGCCTTTGGCCCCGCTGGGGCGGCGAAGGTGCTGAGCCAACTCTTCCGGCTCCATTTCCTGCTTGGTTTCTGGGGAACGTTCCATATATAACCTCGTTGTCGTTGGGGCGTGGGCTTGAGAGTTATAACCCATACTCCCTTTCCACTTTCGTAATCCGAACTCTAAAACTCTCGTACCATTGCTCTCGGCCCATTCGTTGGGCTTCCTGGTGTTCGGCATTTTCCTTCCAAGCCCTGATGGAATCAAGATCCGCCCAGTATGAAACGGTAATTCCGATCTTTTCCCGAGCTGACTCTATTCCGAGGAATCCCGGTTGAGCCGATGCCAGCTCAACCATTCTAGCGGCCATTTCCTCGTAGCCGTGATCTCCTTCCGCTCGACGGGAGGTAAAGATTACTGCGTAGTACGGGGGTTTTGGAGTGTCTGCAATGGGTGCCATAAGGGTTTGCCGGCTTCTACGTTCGTGGTGGTTCGCCTCTGGTGCCACTCTCAAGGAGCGTAAAACAAAAATCCCCACCAAAGGGCGGGGATCTTAGTGTAGCGAGTTGACCTCATGGGTCAACGCCTAATGCGATGTTTAGTAATCGCTCTCACCCAGGGGTGGATAGGCATTGTCGATCAGCATGAGATACTGCTTGTGGAACCAGCCGCCGGCGTGAGGTGCCAGCTCGGGTATGGGTTGAGTGGCAAGGCCGCCATCACGAGGCTCACCGGGAATACACATGGTATCCAGCTGCTTGCCGTCGTATATCGGGTCGCTGGCCGCATCTACAATCGCGCGGTCAATCTCATCCAGGTTGTTGTAGGCTTCGGACCCCACCGGGTAATCAGCCACATCGAAAGAAATACCGTCGGACTCACCCGGTGGCTTCATCCAGAAGAACGCATCCAGGTGAGGGCGGGAGCTGTCGGGGCTGGCTTTGGGCATTTCCCCCACGCCGGCTTTATCCACGTTACACCAGTGGCCGCGATGAACGCGCTGGTCCACACGCTGACTGCTATCGGTGCCTTTGGTCGTGCTGCCCGGTTCCGGACGCCCGGGGAAGCCCCAACCGTTGCGAGCGGTATCAATGATAAACCCAGGGTTGAAGCCCGGCTTCTCTGAGCGAACGCGCGCGTTGAAGGAATCAATATAGGTCATCTCATCGACGGCCTTGTTCCACTCGTAGAAGTCTTGAAGGGCGGAACGGTCAGCTTCATCGTTGGAGATGGCGGGTTCTTCCACCGGCGTATAGCCCGAGGTGTTCGAAGCGAAACCGCGCACCTTCTCAAAACCGCTGATGCCGTCGGTGCTTGCGCCTTCAATTAACTTCAAGAAGCCAGCCACGCCGCGCTTGAGGTTACTTTGCTCGTTTGCGGAGTCATCCCACCCCAACCAGCCGGCGTGGCCGATATCCAGATAGGTGTACACGTTGCCGGGCTTATGCAGCTCTTCAATGGCAATTTGCAAACCGTGCCCGTAGACCCCCAAGCCTTCTTCAAGGCCCGCCGGACGGTACTCTTCCAGCAAGGTGTCACAGTACGTTGTGCCGTCGGCGGTGGTGAGATCGGGCCAAACCAATGACGGGCCATCCGGGTTCCGTTTGGTGTTGGTGATCATATTGGGGTAGGAGTCCGGCTCCAGCATTGCCACGATCCGCAAGTCTTTGTATTCGTGCTTTTTGTTGAAGGTGTCGATAATAACCCCCAGGTACTCTTCCCGATATCTTCGAATACCCTCCAGCACTGGATGTTCGACGCCTGGCTTGCCGACTTCGTACAGTTGGCCACTAGAGGCAAATGCGGCACAGTCGCGATCGGGCAGGTTATAGATGATGACCACGATCGTCATCGGCGATTTTTCTCCGTCTCTTTCGGCAAAGTACTGTTGCTGAGCGACGGCCGCATCCAAATGCCCCTCAAGGGAGCGACGGCCCGCTTCCGGATCACCATAGATGGTGGCAATGGAATCCATCCAGACAGCACTTGGCTGGCGCTGTACGTACTTGATCTTATCGGCCAGCTTGGTATTGCCTTCTGCCTCCACGATCGCCAACGAGTAGTCCATCATGGTCTTGATATCGGGGCTCAGGTAAAAGTATGAGTCCTCAAAGGGGTTACCTTCGGTCTGCAAGCTTGTGCCCGGCGTGCCCTTGGCCTGTTGGTCCAAAGGAATGCTGCCGTCGTAGTTGTTCGGGTCAACAATATCAACGGCTTCTTGGTTTGCCTCTTCTGAGGAAAAGGAGCTGCTGGTGGAAGAGGTGGCACTGCTCACCGAAGCACTGGAACTACTCACCGATACGCTGGAGCTACTGACTGAAGCGCTGGCGCTGCTCGTGGATGCACTGGCACTGCTTGTGGCGTCGCTTGAGCTACTAATAGAAGCGCTGGAGTTTCCGACCGACGCACTGGAGCTGGTAGCGGGCGGGTTACCTACAGAAGCACTGGAACTGCCGCCCGGCGGGGTGGGGCTGTCCTCTGACGCACTGGAACTGCTGCTTGAGGGCGAGGGGCCACCGGCGGAAGCGCTGGAGCTACTCGCGGCTGGGATTGAGCTGCTGAGCGCGGCGCTGGAACTGCTCGGTGAGGGGCTAGGCTCGGTAGACGCAGAACTATTACCACTGGACGAGGCCCCGGGGCCTTCATCGTCGGAGCCGCCAGACCCGCCACAGGCGGATAGCACAGCGATTGAGCCCGTCAGCAACAGGCTCCTGATCAAGCGATGGGTAAGACACCGCGGCTTTTGATTATGCATTGCATTCTCCGTAATGAATCAAAATAATTTGATTTATTGAGATGAGTTAGTCCCTTGGGCACCGCCGTCAATGGGCGCCCAGCTTTCTTGTGCATGGATTGAACAATATAAGCAGCAGCGGTCGTCGAGGGGGCGGTCCATACCAGCGCCAATGATCAGTTTCTCAGGCGCGCTCTCTCCGCTTGGGGCCAACCACAAACTGTTTAACAGTGTGGGAGGAAGGGAGTTTACAGAGTCACCGGTAATATTCTGTCGTCAGGATCACATATTTCGCAAAAAGGTATACGCCCGTTGGAAATGGCCAGAAGGACCATTACTGACGTTTCGAGACAAGGCGCTTCCGCTTCAGTACCCACATTAAAGCGATGCCTGCCAGCATGAGAGATGCCAGCAGGGGCCAACGGCTCTCCTGATCATTCTCAGGATGAGCCTCGCTAAGCGTACTGCCTTCGCCACTTGCCGGAGCGCTTTTTTGGGCAATATTGTGTGTCCGCGTTGTGATCGATGTCACATTCGGGGGCTCGGCGTTGGTGTGCGCTTCTCCCGGCGTGGAAGACGCGCTTTGTGCACCAGGGTTGGTTTTTTGCCTGTTCGTTTCGGTGCGCTCCGAGCCTGATTCGGACAAAGTGCTATCTGGCGCAGGGCTAGGTGATATTTGATCGCTTGAGCTCTTCCCAAAATGCTGACGGTTCAACCCCATCCGGTCTGCGGCAGTCGTTATGGATTCAAATTCGCCCAGCCAACTGTCTGGAAGCTCGTCCTCGTTCGGGCGTCGTAGGTGTGACAGTTGCTCCGAACTGTTGTGCTTAGTATGGGCATAGCGTTCGTTTAATAGGCCCGTAAGCCACTGATAGTCTTCGCTGCTAAGGTGCGCAATACGCTTGCCGTCGGACAGCCACGTATCACCCAAGTACAGGCGTTGTCCAATCCGCCGCTCGCCGTAGTCGTCCATCATGATCAGGTCCAGAACATGGGTGGGGTCTGAAAGTGGGGCCTCAATGGGTTGGAGCTGTGAGGCATAACGAAGAATGACTTCATAGACCAAGGCGCCCATAACGGGCGCGGGGAATTCGAATGGGTTGGCGAGGACGACGTAGTCGCCTTCGCCATAGAAGATAATATAGTGCGTCTGAGTGTAGTCGTACTCTGGGACCTCCGTCGTATCAATAGCCGGCCTTGCGGAAGCGTTTCCACAAAAAACAGTGAGAAAGAACAGTAATAGAAAAAAGGCTTTCATCCAGTACAGTTCCCCGAGAACATTGTCGTGCAGGCGCGATTCGATAATCCCACCCCTATTCGCGGTAAAAGCTCCCAGCCCCCGCAATGGAACTCTCATGATCCCAGGCGGTGAGCCACTCTCTTCCCACCATGCCGGGCTCGTTCGGGTCAATATCGCGCAGCAACACATTCAATCGCAAGCCGTCCCAGCGGCTGCCGTGGTCTTCGTCTAGCAGCTCGGAGGGGATGAGGATTTCCGCCGTATAGCCCGTACCTGTCAACTGAACCCTTTGTTGTATGGTCTCGGGCACTTTGGGGTTGCCTTTCAGATCGCTCTCCAGTGACTGAGCGGGGGGCTGAAGCACCATATAGCGCTCACCGGGTACGCGGTTGTTATAGGTTTTCTTTAACAAGCGGCGGTTTTGGGGGCGCGCGTCCAGGGTGATCAGTATAGCGTCGCCGTCCCAGACATTGGTGCTCTTGCTCCGTACAATGGTGTCATCGGTCACCTCGAGTGCCAATACCACGGAGTCGTCGCTTTCGGCCACGGACCAGGAGAAGTCCGCGTCACTTAAACCGCTCCAATTATCCGCTTGAAAATATTGGTTATCAGCGGCAGCAAAGAACGTCTCCGTTTGCCATTCGGTCAAGTGGCCGTCTAGCTCTATATTGTCGATGTAATTGATAGGGCGCTCGCGGCTGATCGCGATGGTGCGCGAGCCCTCGTAGTGAACGGGCGAATCGTCGTGTTCATACTGCAGCTCCCACTCCACATCAATGGCGTTATGGTCACCCGCGAGCGGTTCAAGGCTCGCCACCTCGATGGGCAAGGTGCGCACCTCGTTGGGCGGCACGGTAATGGTTTGAGGTGACTGGCCGGTAAAAGTGAAACCGGCCCGGGCGCTCAGATGTGCGGTCAGGTTGTAGGGTATGTCGGCGTCATTGGTCAGTCTGAGTTCGGCGGTGCCGTTTTCGAAGTTGCCACGATGCAACAACGCCGGCGCCGCGAGTCGCCCACGGTCGATCATATTATTCTGAAGGTCGCGCATCTCGGCGGTACGGACGTTTTCGTCCCAGATTCCGTCCAACATCAAATTGGCAATGATCGGCCCGTCGTCGCTCATGGTGACCCACACCACATGATCAAACTCACCAAAGCGGCTACCGCGCATACTGCTGATGCCGCCGGTGGTGGCCAGGGTAAAGTACTTCTGCCCGTGGCGCTGGTCTTTTACGTAGCGATGGTGGTGGCCGGCAAATACCGTGTACTGGCGATCTTCCAAAAGCGCTTCTATTTCCGCCCAGCGGTCTTGGTTCTCGCGATCCCAAAGCGGTGAATGGGTGAAAATCAGGGTCCAGCGTGGCTCGGGGTTCTCTTCAAGGGTCTTTTCCAGCCAGTCGACTTGCGCCTTGGAGAAGGTATGCGTCTCGCCCCCATCATTGGAATTGAGCATTACGAAGAGCGTGTCGCGGTAAGTAAAGTGATAGTAGCTATCGCCGTAACGTTCCTGCCAGACCTCGGCCATGACATTATTGGTGTAGTCGTGGTTACCGGCCAGGTAGAAAAACGGCATATCAAGGCGCTGCACCATGGCGTCAAGCTCGTTCCACTCGCTGGCCAGCTGCGCCCGGTCGTCGGTGTAGCCTTCTATCAAGTCTCCGACACTGACCACAAACTCCGGCTGCAGCAGATTAAGCTTGTCCACCGCCTGGGAGAAGACGCCGGGGCGCATGCCCCCGGTGCGGTCGGTGACAATGGCGAACTGAAAAGCCTCGGGGTCATTGCCAAAATCCAGGTGCGTCCAGGGCACAACCGGCCCTGAAGAGCCAACGACCGCGGCCGCTGCGCCGTGTTCGTGGTCGGAGTGGGGGTGATGGGGTGCGGAGCAGGCCAACAGCGCGGTGGCGGCGAGCGTAATCAGAGGGAGACGCATGATCTTTCCTTTGCCTGTGCATTTCCCCGAAGTGTAGCGAAAGGCTTATGACAGTGTCTAGCGCTGCCTGAAGCGGGCGCTTCAACACAAAGCGCCGCTTGAGTGGGAAGTTTTATTAGCTCACCTTTACCAGGTATATGTGTAGGCAAGCGATAAATGTCGGCCCCTCGCCGGGATATGGCTGGTATTACTACTGCTTCGCATGAGTTGCCCGTAAAGTGGGTAGTAATCCTCGTTGAATAGGTTCTCGATACCCAGCTTTATTTTCCCCTGGGCGAGCACCCACTGAGCAGTCAAGTCCACGGCGGTATAGGCATCGACCTTCCGGCGGCCGAAACTCGCATCGCCGTCCAGTCGATAATCCTCACTGCCTGAATGCAGCACTTGCACGCGGTAAAGCTGGGAATCGTCCGGTTGGTAGACCGCATACGCCGTAAGTTTTAAGGGCGGAATCCGAAAACCGTTTAGCGGCTGAAAGTTCTCCGCATCACCGGCTCGCTCTTCACCCTCCATTTTGGTAAAGGTCCCGCCCAGCCGCCAAGCATCACTCACCGTGTAGTCAAGGGTGGCCTCCAGGCCGGTTATCTCCTCCTCGTTACGGGACAGCGTTAAGCCGAAGTTCTCAGTAGTGACCCGACCCAATTCCGATGTACTACGGAACAATGCCGCGGAAGCGGTCAGTCGCTCCCACTGGCCACGCCAACCTAGCTCGTAGTTGTCTGTGGTGACCGGCTGTAGGTTGGAGGTTCCAAGGTCGAACGACGGCGCGGCGTAACGCACGCGCAAGCCGATATCGGGTAGCTCAAAGCCTTGGTTGTAGGATACATAAACTTCATGTTCATCCGTGAGGGTTGCAACCAGCCCGGCATTGAAGAACCAGTCGCCATAGCTTGCACTGCCACCACTGACCGACTCGGGTGTTGTGCTGTTGATTTGAGACAGCGGCACAAAGTCGCTGAATGAAGCCGTCACATCTTCGTAGCGCACGCCAGCCTCTCCGGCTATTACCGTGTTAAAGCGGTGACGTAGCTGAGCGAACAGGGCATCACTATCATGGTCGATAGGTGGCATAAAGGTGGCGTCGCCAAGTTCTACAAATTCCAGGCCATTGCTGGCATCAAAGGCTTCGCCTTCGTAGAGGGTGACAGGCATCTCCGTTGTCTCGCGCGTAAGGTCCGCTCCCCAGACCACTTCTGTTTCCCCCTCTTCTGAAAATCCGAGGGGGGTATTCACGGTGAGTCGGGCTCCCGAGACATCACTTTCCAAATGGCTCTGGGCAATTTGATTGCCCCAACTGTCGATGTGTCGAGCGTCGAAGGGGTAAAAACGCGTGGCGTAGTCCCGGCGATAAAGCTGGGCATGCACCTCGCTGCCGAGCACATCTTCATGAGAATAGTTCAAATTTAAAAGCCGGTTCTCCACTTGGTTTTGTTTTTCCAGCTCCAGACCTTCCACGGCGCGGGCACGGACAGTGCCTGGAGGAAAGGCTGTTACGGATGTATCGGAACCAAAATCCGTGTCTTGCTCCGCATCAAGCTCACTGGCGCCGAACTGGATACGCTGTTGGCCAAAGTCGTACCCCAGCTTTACGCTATAGCTGTTAATTTCGGCGTCAAACATATCCCCCTGGCTAGGCTCGGGGGCAATACGCTTACCATCTGCATCAAAATAAGCACCCACGCTTTCGTGACTTGCGGTAAACGCATAGTCCATGCCGTGCTCTTCGCCCGACAGAAACTGAGTGAGCTTGTAGCCAAGGGCACTCCCGCCGAAGTGCTCTGTCGAGGAACTCAGGCCTGCCTCTGTAGACGCCTCGAATGCCTCCTGGCCTCGGCGTGTGGTAATCGCAATAACGCCACCTGTGGCGCCGCTACCGTAGATGGCGTTGCCGCCCCGCAACACTTCCACGCGCGCTATCTGTTCTGGGGCAACGTTGAACAAGTCCCTAGAAGCGTTGCGATTGGTGTTCATCGGTACGCCATCCACGAGTACCAAAGCCTTTCGGCCACGCAAGGTTTGCGAGTAATTTGTCAACGTTTGGCTGGAAGGCGCCATGCCCGGCACAGAGTGCGCCAGAACGGCGGCGAGGTTGTTGGCACCAGCCTGCTGAAGCTGGAGATCTTGCGCATCAAGCACGGTCTTCTGGCCTGCCGGATCGACTATATCGCTTTGAATGCGGCTGCCAGTGATGAGTACTTCCTCCAAAGCGGGGGCGTTCTGTGCATGGGCGCCACCAACGGCTACCGCCATGGCGCAACTTAAAGCGGTTTTTTTCATAGTCATTTTCCTTGCCGGCCTTGCCGACACTACTTCTTGATTGAGCCGGACACCATCATTTGCGAATATAAACGATAATAATTACTATTACAATCCCGTGCGCCACCTCGACTCTCTACGCGCTGGGCGCTTAGATTATTTTGCAGATCTGGAGTTTGCCTCCCCGCAGAATCGCGCAAGGAGCTATAAGCAGCTGACCGATACCAGATTGAGAGCTATTTGAATGCTGGATTTACACGAAAACAGATGACAGAGGCGCTTAATAGAGGCCCCTCCACGATCTGCAGAGAGTTGTCGCTGGACTGGAAAAGTTAATGTCGCTCTATAAGGGGGCCAGGAAAAGCTCGCTGTTGTGCATCCCGGCCAGCATCTGGTCATACCGCGCCAGCGCGTCGGTAGCCGCCAGCAGTCCCGGCATCAGGCGGGCATAGTTCAGCTTCCCGGGAGGGAACTCCCCCAGGTGGTAGTGGGCGGCATGGCTGAGGTCGAGGCTCATGGAAGCGGCGTTCCTTGTCAGCAAGGCACTTTGATGATCATTTTGTAGCAAATGTTAACAACAAAAGCCATTGATGTTCACGCCTGAACAACAACAGATATTGTTGTTAACAACATGCCAGTCTGTTAACAACAAGGATGGTTGTCATTAATGGGGTAGGTCTTAGCTCAGTTGTCGTTGATATTCCAGGACATATAAGAACAAAGGTCAGAGCGAGGTTGGCGCAAAAATCATTATTGGTCCCATTCTGTCGATAACCGGCCGAAACTCAACGAGCCGCCACTGCTTTATAGGTCCCCGGAAAAGTGATTTTTAGAGGTTCCCTGAAGGACTCGGGAAATTATCCTATCTATTTGTCACGGCTTTGGCATTCAAACATCATATAGCCCTGTTCATGAAAAGTACCTGGATGGTAATGTACGAGCCTGATTCTGGCCGAGTCGGGAGCTTGGTCCGCCGAGAACACGGAGTCACTGAGAGCGTTATAGAAGCGGTTGGACTCTTTATCCCGAATGGCGACTTCAAAATTGTTGATAAAATGGTTCCCATTCAGCTTCTGCGTCATATGAGCTAACGCCCAAAATTCGACGTTTTCCGTCTCATACACCAAGCTTCGGCCGGCGCGTTTCAAAACGGAGCCGATAATAGCAATTTCTTTGGATACGAGAAGCCCCGATTCCGTTCCGAAGTTGTCCGAATGGACAGAGCAGCTTAGGGTCAGCTCAGGGCTGGAGTCGGCGTTCGCACACAGGAGTGGGCTGACGAGCCCTGCAAGTAACACGAACACTTTATTGGCAGAGCCGACCTTTGGCGTAAACCTTGAACTGGGAGAATGTGAGTGTTTCGCTCTCTGAGGAGCAGTATTTGTAACCTGCATTAGTTACTTCCTTTTCGATTAGGTGGTCAAAGACGAAGCCTGCCAACAATAATGAGATAAACAATCCTGAGATTACATAGTTTCTGGCTTTTTCAATACTCTTGTTTTTAATCTTGACCAAACACTGTGAGTGGATGATTGGGATTATGAGCGTAGCCATATAAAGCCCAAACGGGCTCTGTAGCTCGATACTGGTCTCGGAGGAAGCTATACTCTGGGAGACGTCGTGCCATCTATTGATCACATGGGAAAAAGCCCAGAAAGACAGCGCATCAAACACTAGCAGAACTAGATGGGCGAGCCTCTTATCCATAATTAGTAGAAAATCCCTTGGCCTACTGGTCTTCCATTAAGAATTTGCCATTTCAGTCGGCGATTGACCTCGGCGGCTTGCCGGTTAATCTCACCCACCGTATCGTCATAGGCCTCTTGTAGTTCGTTCGCTAGAGTTTCGGTAATACCAAAACGTCTATCGAGCGCATCAAGACCGATGGTGGCACTGATCCCGGCGGCTATAACGACGACAATGGGGCCTGCCGCAATGGTTGTGACGGCCGCTGTTGCAGAGCCTGCTACTGAGGCAATGGCCGCGACGAGAGAGGCTTTGGCGATATCAGTCGCGATTGCGCTCAAAAACTCAGCCTTTGTCTGATCGTCGCTGATGATGTGGGTGAGTATGTTGACCGGAACTGTGAAAAATATCGATATTCTGGCGCCAGATGCTATGGCCTTATTCACGCCTCGGCGTCCAATGGCCATATCCACGACTTTAGGGTTCGAAGCAGAGTACCGTGTACCAGTCAGGATAGAGCGGCTGCGGGGGTTTCCTTTAAATATTACGTACTGTTTGGAGCGATGGGTGACAACCTTGACCCTCCCCGTCAAACCAAGCTCCCGGATGATGCGCTGCGCTTTTGGAAGGTCCAGCGCGACCAAGCCTAATGAAGTGGACGCTTTTATTGTCGCCGTCGGATCATTGGTTGTTGTGCCGGAGGTATACCTGCGATGAATTTCTACGAGTTCTTCTGCGGGAAGGACATCAAGAGTCTGAGCGTTCTGGTTGACGATACTTTTGACTTCGCTGGAGGTAGTGTTCATAAAAATATCCTATTAATCCGTTGGCAGTCATTGTTAAAATGGGCGCCAACGTCCTTTGAATTCCGTTATGGTCCAATTTCTGTTTATAGCAAATACTTTGGCTCAAGAACAGCGATGGTTTCTCGTTGTTGCGAATGGAGCAGCTGGGAGCAGGCCTTCAGCTCTCTAGCTAATGTAGGCTGGAACCGCTGTTAATAAGCATCCGGTAGTGGGCTCGGACCTGGGCGCAATAGAAGCACCAGTACTCATGCTGAATCGGCGGCCCCGACCGGTTCTCCGGTTTTCTTCTCAAAGCGTCTGCTTCCATATCCAACTCCTCCTGGAGTTGATCCAGCTCCCGTAAGGCCTGGAGTCGGGAAACGCCTAGGTCGAAGGTTAACCGCATGAACTCCCCGAGAGGGAAGTTTGGTGTCATTTCATCTAAGCAAATCCGTACTTTAAACGTGTTTTTAAGCGACATTTGGCTTGCTCCTTGGTATGATCATTCCTAATTATCCCAAAATGGGATAATTGAAAAGATATACTAGTTTGGGATATTTCTCAAGCGGCAGAAATATCCAGATGACGAATCGATCCCGAGACTACAACAGGCAGGTGCTGAGAGAGTTGTTAAAGGCGCTGAGAAAGGAGAGGGCAGGGTTGACGCAGGTTGAGCTAAGCAAGGCGCTAGGTCGCCCGCAAAGCTATGTATCCAAGTACGAGACCGGCGAGCGGCGGCTGGATTATGTTGAGGTGGCGGAGATATGCCAAGCGATAGGGGTTCCGGTGGGCGAGTTTAACGAAGCGTACCAAGCTCACATGAAAACTGGCGGCAAGAAGGTTTAACCGCCTTCATTGAAGAGCGGTATCACTCCCTTTTCTACGAGGCAGAATCAGTTTGGCCTGGACTAACTACCTGAAATTCTAGTCGCTGGTTATGTGGTTCTTGGTTCCTTATCGCTATAAAATCCTTGATGTCCTTTTCGGTAAACATTGAACCTCCTAAGCTTTTCCAGCTGTTTTAGATATCCGGGAATCAGGTATACAGGTTGCTCTGCCCCACCAACTCCTGCAACATCCCCTCCAACCCATTCACCTTAATCTCATACATCAACGCCAGCTGCCTTCCCAGCTTGCTATTGGGAAACCCCTGCCCATGAAACCATACCAGGTACGGTTCCGGCAGCTCCAGCAGCTTGCGCCCTTTGTATTTCCCAAAGGGCATGGTCTGGTTGACGGCGTCGAGTAGGTCTTGTGGGTTCAGGTCGGGGTTCATCGCAGGGACTGTATAAAGGCTAATAGAATCAGCACCGGGCACACCAGGCGCACGTAGAAGGGCCAGATTTTCCAGAACAGGCTGTGTTCGATGTCCCGGTGGCCGGCTTTAAGTTCGTTCAGCAGTTGGTTGCGCCGCATGATCCAGCCGACGAACACGCACAGGGCGATGCCCAGTAGCGGCTGGCTGTATTCGGTGGTGAGGGAGACGGCGGCATCGAACAGGGTGCTCATGTTGAGCAGGATGATGGTGCTCACCGCGAAGATGAGCAGGCCAATGGTCCAGGCGGCGCCGGTGCGCTTGAGCCGGGTGCGTTCGGTGACGACGGACACCGGTGCTTCCAGCATGGAGATGGAGGAGGTGAGGGCGGCGATGCTCATCAGGGCGAAGAAGGCGATGCTGAGCCAGATGCCGGCCCCGCCCATGGTACTGAACAGGGCGGGCAGGACCTGAAAGATCAGACCGGGGCCGGCGAGCAGGTCGCCGCCCTCGCTGTAGATGGCGATGCCCTGGGCCTGGGCCACGTACATGGTGGGCAGGATCAGCAGCCCGGCGGTGAAGGCGATGCCGGTATCGAGCAGGGTGACGGCGGCGCCCAGGCGCGGCAGGCTGTCGGTTTTGCGCAGGTAGGAGCCGTAAATCAGCATGGTGCCCACACCCAGGGAAAGGGAGAAGAATGCCTGGCCCATGGCGCTCAATAGCAGGCCCGGGTCGGTCAGTTGGGTGAAGTCGGGAATGAGATAGTTTTTAAGGCCCTCGCCGGCGCCGGGTTGGGTAAAGACGTAGAGGATCAGCCCTAGCAGAATCAGGAACAATAGTGGCATGAGCCGGGTAGACCAGGCTTCAATGCCGTTTTCCACGCCCTTGGCGATAATGGCGACGGTGGCGGCGGTAAACAGGCCGCAGACGAGCAGGTTACGCCCCAGGGCGTCGCTGGCAAGCCAGTCGGCGGCGCCTTGCCAGCCGAGTAGCTGGGCCAAGGGTTTGCCAAATTCCGCCAGCATCCAGCCGGCGACGATGGCGTAGAAGCTGAGAATCAGGCTGGCGACCAGCACGCCGTAGTAGCCCACCGCTCGGCCCAGGCCCTTGGTGGCGCGGTTTTCGCCGAGCGTATCCAACGCGGTGACGATGTTGGCCCGGGCGTGGCGGCCAATGACCAGCTCGGCCACTAGGGCCGGGTAGGCGAGCAGGAAGGCCAGCACCAAGTAAGCCAGCAGAAAGGCGCCGCCGCCGTTGCTCGCGGCCTGGGTGGGGAAGCCCCAGATATTGCCCAGCCCCACCGCCGAGCCGGTGGCGGCCATCAAAAAACCGATTTTGGAGGAGAATTGTCCGCGTTGATCGCTCATTCACTGCCCTGTTTTTGGCGGTTTTTGAGGTTTTATGTCGGGTTTTATTCCGGGTTTCGGGCCAGTTTATTGGCTTTTCCGTCCGGAGTCATTAGTATCGGGGCTTTCGTTTTACCGACATTTCCGTTTTGTCGATATTTCGCTCTTATCGATTGGCCGCCCAGCGGCTGATTGCAGCTACACAGAGGAGACAAGCAGGTGGCAGACACACAGAAAACAGAAGTTTTGGTCTTGGGTGGCGGCGTCGGTGGCTATTCAGCCGCATTCCGCGCGGCGGATCTGGGCATGGACGTGACGCTGGTGGAACGCTACCCCTCTTTGGGTGGGGTCTGTCTGAACGTGGGCTGTATTCCTTCCAAGGCGATGCTGCACGTGGCCCAGGTAATTAATGAAGGCGCTCACGGTGAACAGATCGGCGTGAGCTTCGGCAAGCCGAAGATCGACCTGGACGGCATTCGCAAGTTTAAAGAAGGCGTGGTGGGCAAGCTGACCCAGGGCGTGGCCGGGATGGCCAAGCAGCGCAAGGTGAACGTGCTGCAGGGTGTGGGTGAGTTTGTAAGTGATCACAAACTGGCGGTCACTCATGACGGCAAGACCACCGAAGTGGAGTTCGAGCACGCCATTGTGGCCGCCGGTTCCCAGGCGGTGAAGCTGCCGTTTATTCCTCATGACGACCCGCGCGTTTGGGATTCCACCGATGCGCTGGAGCTGCATGAAATTCCGAAAAAGCTGCTGGTGGTCGGCGGCGGCATTATCGGCCTGGAAATGGCGACCGTGTTTAAGGCCCTGGGTAGCGAAGTCAGTGTGGTGGAGTTCGCCGACCAACTGATCCCGGCGGCGGATAAGGACCTGATGCAGGTCTACAGCAAGTACAACAAAGACAACTTCAATGTGATGTTGTCCACCAAGGTCACCGAAGTGAAGGCCAACAAGACCGCGCTGAAAGTGAGCTTTGAAGGCAAGAACGCGCCGGACAAAGATCAAAGTTACGACGCGATTCTGGTGGCCGTGGGCCGCGCGCCCAATGGCAAGAAAATCGGCGCGGACAAGGCCGGCATCGAGGTGGATGAGCGCGGCTTTATTCCCGCCAACGAGAACCTGCAGACCAGCGTGCCGCACATCTATGCCATTGGCGACATTATTGGACAGCCCATGCTGGCCCACAAGGCAAGCCACGAAGGCCACGCGGCGGCGGAAATCATTGCCGGGCACAAGCATATTGAGCCGCGCTGCATTCCCTCTATTGCCTATACCGACCCGGAAGTCGCTTGGGTGGGGATGACCGAGAAGGAAGCGAAAGAGAAAGGTGTGGAGTACCGCACTGCGGTTATGCCCTGGTCCGCCAGTGGTCGTGCCTTGGGTGCCGGTCGCAGTGAGGGTAAGACCAAGCTGATTTATCGGAAAGAGAATGATCAGCTGTTGGGCGCGGGCATAGTAGGCCTGAATGCCGGTGAGTTGCTTGGTGAATTAGGGCTGGCACTGGAGTTCGGGGCCTCGGCGGAAGACTTGGCGCTGACGGTGCATGCGCATCCGACCCTGCACGAGACCGTGGGCCTGGCGGCGGAGATTGCCTCGGGGACCATTACCGATTTGCCGAATCCGCAGGCTAAGAAGAAATAAAAAAAGGACGTACCCGAGGGGCGCGGGTACGCCAAGCTTGGAGAGTCCCACACAAAAGGTGCGTGGGGCCCGCGTAGCGGCCGGCCGGAGAGGCAAGAGAGCTGGCCGCCTTGCTTTGGTGCCTTTTAGAAGGTCGCACGAACGCCGACGGTGTAGCGGGCTTCGTACTCGTTCTGCCAGGCGAACTGGTCTTCCCACTCCAGGTAGTACTCTTCCTGCTCGTTGGTGATGTTCGAGGCGTTGAAGAATACGCTGGCGACATCGTTGATGTCGTAGCTGAAGGAGGCGTCCACGTAAGCGGTGGGTTGCTGCCACAGTGTGCCTTCGCCCCAGGTTTGGTTGAAGGCCACCACGCGTTCGCTCCGGTAGTTGTAGGCAATACGCGCTTGCCAGGGACCGGCCTCATACCAACCGATCAGGTTAAACACATGCTCGGAGTTATCCTGGAACGGCAGTGTTTCACCATTTAAACCAGTGTTGCCGGAGTTACTGGGTGAGTAGGTGTAGTTGACGTCGGTACCGAAGTCGCTCAGAGCGCCGTCGGTAAAGTCGCCAAAGGCCAATTTGGCAGCCAGTTCGGTACCTTTCAGTACGCCGCCGTCACCTTGAACGCTGGTGCTCACATCAACGGTGCGACGCACCACGCCATCCTGGTCCGGCAGGGCCATTTCCACAGTGCCGGACTCGATGAAGCTGTCCACTTCCACATAGAACCACCCGGCGGACAGAGCGCTGGCATTGCCGAGGTAGTATTCGGCGGACAGGTCGAAGTTGGTGGCGTTCCACATATCCAGCTCGGGGTTACCGTCGGCATTGGCACCGATGACGATAAACTGGCCTTCGGTGGGGCTGCCTTCCTCGGAGTCAATGGCATAGCTGGGCGACAGACCGCCGCCCCACTGAGCCAGGTCCAGTGGCGCCATGGTGCGAGAGACCGCGGCGCGCATTACCCACTCGTCGGTCAGGTCAAAGCGCAGGTTCAGGGACGGTAGCAGCTCCTCCATGTCGCGCTGGGTCGTGATGTCGCCGTCATCTTGAGCGGCGGCGCCATAGGGCCGTGCTGCCCCGACTTTGTTGCGCAGCACGGTCAGGTCGGTGTCGACCTGCCGCAGGCCGAAGTTACCGCTCATGATGCCGGTGGCGAAGTTTGCCTGAACGAAGTAGCTTAACTCCTCCAGCTCTACTTCGTAGGAGCGCCCCGGGTTGGTGGCGCGAGCGGTGCCGGGGTACAGGCCGTTGTGGTAAGCCTCCACGTTGTCCATGCTGGCCGGGTCCACGGTCCAGATGGCGGGCAGACCGGAGACGCTGCCGAAGTCAGTAATTTGCGTCGGGCTCAGGCTCGAAAGGGGGGTCGGAACACCAGCCGTGTAGGCGTTGCCCTCATCGTCGGCCCAGGTGCAGGCACCGTCGATGCCGCCGCCGTTGAGGTCTACATCCGTGGCTTTCCACTTCACGTTACAATTGTCGGGGCCCATTGGAGAAAGGAGGTCGAACTCGGCGTTTTCCACTTCGCGGGTACTGTGCCGGATACCGAAGTCGACCGAAGTAAGGAAGCCTTCGTCGAAGGCGTAGTTACCGTCAAAGCGAACGACATTCAGATCGCCTTCACGATCGTAGTTGTTCTCCGAACTCAGGGCGCCCAGCCCGTAGTTATCGACGGACGCCAGGTAACTGGCGAGCGAACGCTCGGGTGCACCGGCGAGGGGCTCACCTTGAATATCGATATTGGCGTTGTTGTCAAAGCCGCTCCATGCCGGGTCGGAGCCGGTGTAGTTCACGGTCAGTACCGGATACCCCTGATATCCAGTGGGGTTGGTTTTCAACTGACCAGCGCCACAGTCGCCCTGAGTGCCCTCGGTGGCGGAAGGGTAATGCTGACAGCCCACGCCCCACTGGCTGCCGTCCGCCACGTCGATGTCCATATAGCTGTTCAACTGCGACTGCTCGGCGCTGCCGCTGATCAGACGAGCGCTACCGGTAAAGGCGCCACCGTTGTCGTAGTTGAGCTCCACGTTGACGTTGGTGGAGTTGGCTTCGTTGGCGGCCACGGAAGCGTAGGATTTTAAACGGCGGCCGTTGCCGGTGTATTCCTGCACGGTGTGTAGGTCGCGCTCGTTGGCAATGGCATCTTTGGCGGTATATTGGGTGGGATCAAACCAGCCCCACCGTTGCCACTTGTCTGAGTGGGCCATGCCCATGACTCGGTCGAAGCCTTCCATGTCGGTATAAAAGGCTTCGGTCACCAGCTCGAAACCGTGGCCCAGATCGGCCTGGAATGCGAGATTGATACCATTGCGTTCGCGCTCTTCGAAACGGTTGTAGGCCACATGACCCTGGTAGGACCAGTAGGCATCGCCCAGGTCGCCGTCTTGATTGACGTCGACACCGCCATCCACAACCTGGCTGCCGAGGTCTCCCAAAGAGGCGTCCGGGGTGACCCAGCCGTAGGACCAGTCTTCCCCGGCAAAGCCCGTCCAGCCGGCACTGCTCCCACCGCCGGCCATACCCGAATAGTAGTTGGCAAGGTTGGCGGACTGGTGAGACACCGCCGCCAGAAAGCCCATGCGGTCATTCTGCCAGTTGATTAAGCCGTTCACGGAGGGGTCGGTTTCACCGCTGTCCACCCCTTGGCTGGCCTGAGCGGCGCCGGAAACGGTCAGCCCCTGGTCGAACGAGAAGGGCCGGTAGGTTTTCAGGTCCACCACGCCGGTAATGCCGCCAGCGTGCTGGGAGGCGGTTTGCGATTTAGTCACTTCCGCGCCGGAGAACAGCTGGGAAGGAATGTCGGTAAAATTGGGCTGAACGGTGGTCAGTGAGTTGGCGCCCAGATAGGACTCGCCGTTGAGCATGGTCAGAACCTGGGGCATGCCGCGTACGTTAAGGGCGGCCCCCTCGCCAGCGGAACGACGGATCTGGACCCCGGTGATGCGTTGCAAAGAGTCGGCGATGGTCACGTCCGGGAGTTTGCCAATATCCTCGGCGGAAATGGCGTCCACAATGGAGGCGGCATCGCGTTTGACGTTTAGGGCGGTTTCCTGGGCGCTACGAATACCGACAACCACGACTTCTTCGAGTATCGGCGTGTCGTCGCTCTGCGTTTGAGCCGAGGCGGTGGTGGCGGCCAGCGCCAATGTACAGGCGGAAATACTGCTGGCGAGTAGCTGGCGCTTGAACAGACGAGTCTGTTTCATGAGTCATTCTCCTGATAGTTCATTGTTGCTTTAGTGGCGGGCATTAGCCGCCTGTTTGTAACCGGTTACGTTATTGGTGACTATTAGCTCCTTAAAAAACTCATGGGGAAAGGGGTAAATCTAGGATATAGCAGACAAATCAGAACCCTTGGGCGGAGTTTGCCTCAATAGTCTGATTGGAGCCGTTACCTTCGTCAGCGTTTATCGTCTTTTGTTGTAATCGGTTACAGGGAAAGTAAAGGAAATTTTAGACGATTGCAAGGGGGCGGGGTTCTTTATCGGGGAGTGGCGGAGGCGTCTTAGGGGCCGCCTCCGCCATTTCTCAGCCTTCGTTACTCTTCGAAAGCGCTGACCGTCTGGATGGTGCCGTCGTCGTTGTGGATCAGTTCGGCCATCTTGATGTTGCGCAGGTGGGTTACACCTTCGGACAACTCGCAGTCGTGATAGAACAGGTAGTACTTTCCGTCTTTCTCAACCACTGAGTGGTGGTTGGTCCAGCCCAGTACCGGCTCCAGCATAATGCCGCGGTAGGTGAAGGGCCCGTAAGGGTTATCACCGGTGGCGTAGGCAATGCAGTGGGTATCGCCGGTGGAGTAGGAGAAGTAGTAGGTACCTTTGTGCTTGTGCACCCAGGGGCCTTCGAAGTAGCGGCGCTGGTTGTCCCCGGTTTTCAGTAACTCGCCGTTTTCATCCAACAGCTCGATATCGCGGGGTTCTTCCGCAAATTCCAGCATGTCATCGCGCAACTTGGCGACTTTGGCGCACAGGGCCGGCTCGTCGTCGGCGGGGTACTGGTCTTCCTGGCTGAATTCACCGTTGGTCCAGCGCTGCAGCTGGCCGCCCCAAATGCCGCCCCAGTACAGGTAGTAGTCGTCCCCGTCTTTGTACACGGCCGGGTCGATGCTGAAGCTGCCTTTTATGGCTTCGGGCTGCGCGGTGAACGGGCCTTCGGGCTGATCGCCCACGGCCACGCCCAGCTTGAAAACGCCTTCGGCGGTTTTGGCGGGGAAGTAGAAGTAGTACTTGCCGTCTTTTTCGGTGCAGTCCGGCGCCCACATTTGGCGCTCGGCCCAGGGCACATCGTCCACGCTCAGGGCCAGGCCATGGTCGGTGACCTCGCCGAAGGGCTCGTCCATGGAGAAGACGTGGTAGTCCTTCATCTGGAAGTGCGCGCCATCGTCGTTAAAGGCCACGCCGCCTTCCACATCGTGAGAGGGGTAAATATAGATTTTCCCCCCGAAGTTGTGGGCCGACGGGTCGGCGGTGTACATGTGGGTCACCAGCGGGGCACTGGTGAATTTCTGCTGGGTCTTGGGATTGCTGTCTGTCACGTTAACTCTCGCTTCTTCCAGTCAAACGTTTAAAGGGGTGGGGCACGGTCACCAGTGCCATAGGGTTCCGTCTTCGAGCCGGTTCACCGGCAGGCTGGCTCGTTTGTACGGGTGTTTCGCCGCTTCTTCTTCGTTGATATCCACCCCGTGGCCGGGCGCCTCGCCAGGGGTGAAAAAGCCTTCATCGAACCGGTAGTCCCGGGTGAACACGGACTCCATAAGCTCGCTGTGAGGCATGTGCTCCTGAATGCCGAAGTTGGGCACCCAATAATCAAAATGCAGCGCGGCCCCCATGCACACGGGGGAGAGGTCGGTGGCGCCGTGGGAGCCAGTACGCACGCCCCAGAGGCTGGCAAAGTCCGCAATGCGGCGCATCTGGGTAATGCCCCCGGCATGGACCACGCTGGTGCGGATGTAGTCGATCAGCTGGTTCTGGATCAGCTCCCGGCAATCGTGAATGCTGTTGAACACTTCGCCCACCGCCAGCGGCGTGGTGGTGTGCTGGCGAATCAGACGGAACACTTCCTGATTTTCCGCCGGCACGGCGTCTTCCATCCAGAACAGGTGGTACGGCTCCAGCTCCTTGCCCAACCGGGCCGCCTCGATGGGCGTCAGCCGGTGGTGCACATCGTGCAGTAGGTGCAGGTCCGGGCCGAACTCTTCGCGTATAGCTTCAAACACCGAAGGGATAAAGTTCAGATACTTGTGGGTGGACCAGCTCTCTTCCGAAGGCAGGTCGGCATCGGCCGGCTCGTAGGCCTTGCCGCCCTTGGGTACCCCGTAAACCTTGTCGATGCCGGGAATGCCGCACTGAACGCGGATGGCCTGGTAGCCCTGGTTTTTGGCTTTCTCCACCGCCTTGAGGGTGGCCTCCAGGTCTTCGCCGTTGGCGTGGGTGTAGGTCATGATGCGGTCGCGGCTGCGCCCGCCCAATAGTTGGTACAGGGGCATGTTGGCGGCCTTGGCCTTGATGTCCCACAGGGCGACGTCCACCCCGGCCTGGGCGGTCATGCCGATGGGGCCCCGGCGCCAGTAAGGGCCGCGGTAGACGAACTGCCAGATGTCTTCAATGCGGCGGGCGTCCCGGCCGATCAGCGCTGGCAGGACGTAGTCCTCCAGATAGGAGACGACGGACTTCTCTCGCCCGTTCAGGGTCGCATCGCCAATGCCGTAGAGGCCGTCATCGGTCGTGATTTTCACGGTCACGAAGTTGCGGCCAGGGCAGGTGACGATGACCTTGGCGTCTGTAATTTTCATAGTCATTCCACTTTCCGTTGTTGCATTCGCCGCTTAGCGACGCTGGCTTTCCGGCGGCCCCAGGTAGCTGGGCTTCAGGTTGCCGGTATCCACCATGATTTTTTGCAGGGTGACGGCCGGGTCCACCCGGTAGATTCGCAGGGTGTGCCGCCCCGGCTCCTCAATGGTATGAGTGGTGATGGACCGGCGCACGCCATCGGTGACGGCCGTTTCCCAAGCCCCCTTGCTCTGGTCTTCGAGGATGTCGATAACCTGCGGCTCCTCGCCGTCAAAGGCAATGCCGTAGCGTAGCCCGCGGCCCGGCACGATGTTCAGGCTGGGCGCGAACAGGGAGTGTACCTGGAACTCACCGGTGGAGAAAAAGTAAATGTCATATTCAACATAAGGCCCCTGGGTCGGATCCTCAAAGGTCTTGTCCGAGATGGGGAAACTGCTGATGGAGGACAAAGTGCGCCCGTGCTGGGGGATGACCGCCCAGTGGTGGCCACTCTTGTCCTCTTTGCGGTCAAAGTGCGCGGCTTCAATGCTGACGTAACCGTTCGCTTCCACAAACCCTTCGACTTGCCGAGCCACCTTTTTGGCGGGCTTGAAGGTGTTCACCTGAACGCGGGCGCCGCCCCAGCCGGTGCCTTTGATAAAGACGTGGCCGGAATGCTCGCCCGTGGGAGCCTTGTCCCAGTCGATGCTGACATCCACGAGCGCCTCGCCGTCCACTGTGCCCTCGGTCTGGCTCAAGCGAATCCACTCGTCGCTGGCTTCGGCGGAGAAGTCGAAGGGCGCCTCGCCTTTGGTGTAGACGGTAATTTGGCGGCTTTCGCGGCCATAGGGGCTGAACCTCGGCAATGCATAGGCGCCGGGCGTGGGCCAGGCGTTCGCCATGCTTTCCACGGCCACGCCCATGTCGGGCTTGCTGTGTGGCTTGTAGTCGTAAATCAGCGGCGCGGTGTTCTCC
Organism: Marinimicrobium locisalis; assembly: GCF_039822625.1. Lineage (NCBI taxonomy): Bacteria > Pseudomonadati > Pseudomonadota > Gammaproteobacteria > Cellvibrionales > Cellvibrionaceae > Marinimicrobium > Marinimicrobium locisalis. Next base: position 30,929 of record NZ_JBDLLG010000016.1, on the reverse strand, counting down.
GGCGGGTTGTTCCAGTGGGTGTAGCCGATGCGCGGTTGGGACATAAAGTGGTTCCACTTACCGTCGCTGATCTCGGTGTGGTAGTGCTCCTCCAGCATGGCGTCCTTCTGAAAACGCTCGCGTGCCAAGGCGCCGATGTCGTTGGCGTAGGAGCGGCCTTGCTCGGCGTAGAGCTGGTTGCGGGCTTGGGCAATATACATCTGAGTGATATTGCCGCTGGCCCGTACCGGATGGCGGACCAATTGATCGAAAGCGTCCTGCTTGGCCTCCGGCATTTGGGCATAGAGGGCGTTGGCCCGGCGGATCATGCCTTCCATCTCCGCCTCAATACGGTCGGCCTCGCGATAGTTAAGCAGGCTGTAAGTGTCCGCGCTCTGCTGCTCCGGCTTGCGCCGACCATTGTGGCGGGTGTAGTCGGTCATCAGTTGGGCAATGGCGTCGGCGTGCTCGGGGCCGAACTCGCGCTCCGCCCAGCGCGGACCAAATTCGGCCATACGCTCGCGGTTCCAGTACTCCGGGTCCCAGGCCATGCGCAGGAAAAATTCGATGGGGTATTCCATGGGCTTCAGGTCGCCCACGTTCACGATCCAGATGCGGTTGGCCTCGTAGTGGTAGGCCAGGTTCATTTGCTCCCAGATTTTGGCCACCGGAACGGTGTTAATCCAGCGGTAGGAACGGGGGCCGCCCACGTAATCAAAGTGGTAGTACACGCCCGCACCGCCGGCGCGGTCCCGTTCTTCGGGGGTGGGCAGTCGGCGAATGTTGCCCCAGTTGTCATCGGCCCAGAGCAGGGTGACGTCGTCGGGTACGCGCATGCCGCTTTCGTAAAAGCCCTGCACCTCTTTATAGAGGGCCCAGACTTGCGGCACTTCGTCGGTGGGTTTATCGAAGACGGTATCGAGGATTTCGCGCTGGTCGTGAACGACTTTCTCCAGTAGCTCGATGTTCTGCCCCTCGCTCATGGGGGTGTCTTCCTGCCCGCGCATGCCCAGGGTGTAGATGCTTTCGTAGGGCTTGTTGCGCTTGGCCCCTTCGAGCCAGAAATCGTAGAGGTTTTCCGGGTTGGTGGAGTACTCCCAGGCCCCTTCGCCATAGCGGTTCCACTCTTTATCGGCTCGCATCATGGGCTCGTGGTGGGAGGTGCTCATGACGATGCCGTACTCATCGGCGAGGATCATATTCTGAGGGTCGTCATCGGCGAAGGCGTTGTTCCACATGGCGGGCCAGAGGAAGTTGCCCTTCAGGCGAAGAATCAGCTCGAATACACGCTCGTAGAATTCGTGGTTGTAGTCGCCGTAGTTTTCCTGAACCCAGCCGGTCAGCGCCGGTGCTTCGTCGTTCAGAAAAATGCCCCGGTATTTCACCTTGGGTTTGTCTTGCAGCTTCAGGTCGCCACTAATATAAAGGTGCTCGTGCTGGTCGGCCGGTACGTCTGCCCACCAATACCAGGGGGAAACGCCGATTTCCTCGGACAGGTCATAAGTGCCGTAAATGGCGCCGCGCTTGTTGCTGCCAGCGATCACCAGCGCTTTGTCGAGGCCCTCGGTGGGGTTTTTCACCACTTCCATATGGTAAGCGTCCCACTCACCCTCAATGGCGGAGGGGTCGAGTTTCCCGTCCTCCACCAATTGGTCGAGTAGCCGGCTTTGGCCCAGCACCCCAATAATAACGCCCTGCGAGCCCAGGCCGCCGGCGGTGCGCACGATCTGCGGCTGTTGGCCGGTCACCCGTTCGATATCGCTTCTAAGGTCGCGCACCGCGCGAATAACGCCGGGGTCATCCTGCGGGTCTACATAAAGGTTGGATAAGTGCTCTTTGCCCACCAGGCTGAGCGCACTGTCGGCGGGAGCGTGATGGATGTAGTCAGGGCCTTCCAGCGCCAGCGCGCCGACGGCCAGGCCTGTGAGTAGGCTACCCAGTACGGCGCCGGTCAGAACTCGAGTAATCGACATACAGAAATCACCAATGGAAATAGAGGCGGTTGACCGCTCGGCTTATCTTCTAGTCAAACGAACAATAAGATTAAATGAGTCGCCGGGGGATTACAAGGGGGTGAAAAGAGAATGAAGGGTGAAGCCTAATAAGGTCAAATATCCATGGCGTTGTATTCTTGTATGCAAGTATGTTGACATGGTCAAATAGTCCGTGTAACCATTTAAAGGTTGCGGTATCTAGTTCCGGGCATTTCCCGGGAGTCCACTAATAATTAAGACGCCACCCCTCATTCAGGTTGTATCGCAAGGGGGTAATGGTAGACAGCGAAAGGAGCGGCCGTTGACAAGGCGGCTGAAGGAAACAATGAAATCGAACCTTTTTTATCTTCGTAGAACCCAATTCAGCCCCAGTCGTCCTTCTCCCGCTTTCCGGCGTTCTGTGCTAGCGGTGACCATAATGACCTGCACCTCGCCGGTATGGGCGCAGAGTGCCGAAGAGGCAAGCCCGGCGGCCCCACCGGCTCAAAGCAGCGGTGGCAGGGCTCTTGAGGAAATCACAGTGACTGGCCAGCGCACCGCCCTGGAAAATGCCATTGAACTCAAGCGGGCCTCGGACACCGTTGCCGATTTGATTGTTCTGGATGAGGCGGGCAAGGTGCCCAGCACCTCGCTTCTTGAGATTCTGGAGCGCTCGCCGGGGGTGACCATGAACCGGATCCGCGCCGGTAGCGAGGGCTCTCCGGATGGCTTTGCCTTCGAAGGCTCGGGCATCCAGGTGCGTGGCCTGAACAAGACGAAGACGCTGATTAACGGGCGGGAAGTGTTCTCCGCCAACGGCGGGTCCGGTATCAGCTGGGCGGACGTCGGGCCGGAGCTTCTGTCGGCGGTGACTGTCTACAAGGCGAGCCGCGCGGATCTGATCGAGGGTGGGGTGTCCGGCACCGTCAACCTGCAGACGCACATGCCGTTTGATTTCGACGGCTTTGAAGCCAATGCGGCCCTCTCCGGTAGTTATGGAGACTTCTCCGAAGAGCTCACGCCGGCCGCCTCGGGCATGGTATCGAACCGCTTCGATACGGGTATCGGTGAAGTGGGCGTTCTACTCGATGTGGCTTACTCGAAGATTGCCTCCCACGACAGCAATATTATCATTCCGCCTTATTACGCGACTCGACACGATCTGGATGGTGATGGCGAAAACGAGCGGGCCTACGTGCCCAGCGGCGTGCGCTACACCCAGGACCAATTCGAACGGGTTCGCAATGGCTACTACGGTGCTCTGCAGTGGCAGCCGAACGATAACCTGGAGGTCTTCCACACCACGTTTATCTCGGAGCGCGAGAGTGACCGTGACAGCCAGATCCTGGCGATGGAGCCAGGAAATCCCGTGGGCGTTTTTGACGGTGCCGAGTTTAATAACGGCGTATTTGTCCGGGGTGCAATCACCAGCGAGAATATTAATAATGAGCCTCCACCGGACGGTGGCCCGGGTGGCCTCAGTGTGTCTCCGAACTCAAGCTTCACGCCTTCCTTCAGCCGGACGGCCGACCATAGTACCGGTTTCAAGTATGAGGAAGACGGTTGGGATTTGAGCGGTAGTTACCAGTATGTGAAAGCCGAGTCGCGTTCGGGCAAGTACAGCCTCGGGAGCACCGTTAATCAGTCGATCGTCCGGACCAATATGGACATGTCCGGCGACCGGCCGGAGGCCAGCTTCGGAACTCCCCTTTCGACGGATCCGGCGGACACCGAGCTTTCCCGCATCAACTGGCTGGACATGTCGAATGAAGGTGAGGCCCATGCGGTCCAGTTGGATGCCAATTTCGACATCGGTGACGGCTTCTTCAAGAAGCTCGCTGTCGGCGGGCGCGTTGCAGATCGCGAAGAATCCGATAGCTTCGTCGGAACCTGGTGGTCTGCGACAGGCCGTGGCTGGAATGGCGTGCCGCGGCCTGTCGTTGGCACGGCTCCAGAGGGCGATTTCTACCTTGAAGAGTTCTCGGATTTCTTTAAAGGGGATGAGCCGGCGCCCGGTAGCGTCTGGGTGGGCTCCGACCAGGTCAACGCGTCTGACCAGTTCAACCGCGTTTACGACACCTATCTGGCATGTGGACCTGACCTTCATTACCAGTGCAATGATCCGGCGGCGACTACCTATCTTTACAGCGACGAGGACACGCTACGCAACCGTAATTTCGACCAGTTGCCGTCCTTCTATGATACCAACCACAAGACCCAGTCCGCCTACGCCATGCTGGGCTTCGAGAACTTCGACGATGCCTGGTTTCTGAACTTCAGCGGTAATGTCGGGGTGCGCTGGGTCAACTACGACATCGAAAGCCAAGGGAACTTCACCTTCAATGGTGGCACGCGCTACTATGCGAGCCTGGCTGATGCCGAAGCGTCCGTTGAGGCGATGGGCGGCATTGAGAATGTGGCGGCATGGCAAGAGGCGAACGACGGGCAGCAACCCCCGCTGACTCAGGAAGGCGTTGCTTATGAGACCGCTCGTGAAGGAAGCTTCGAGAAAGATTATTTTCTACCGTCGCTCAACCTCAAGTTCGAGCCGGCCGACGACTGGGTGTTACGCTACGCCTTGACCCGGACGCTCACCCCGCCACGATACCCCGACATCCGGGCGCAGGGGCAGGCAAGCGTGGCCACAACGGCGAACCCCTTCAACGACGAGTTGGCGGCGGAATACCCTGACGAGGAGGTGGAGATTCCCGCAATCTTCGCTGGCTATGAGAACACGACGGGTAATCCATACCTGGAGCCGGAAATCTCGTTGAACCACGACATTTCGCTCGAGTGGTATCCACGCAAGGGAGCGTCGGTGCACCTGTCGTTGTTTCACAAGACCATCGACAACTACATCACCTTCAACAACTTCTCGGCGCCCGCGAGTGACTTCTTCGCCGAAGAGAACTACCCGCAAACGACACCGGTCGACGGAGGCGGTAATACTTTCCTACCGGGAACCGTCGCCAGTCGCTCCAGCGTTAATGCCGAAGAGGACACGATTATCAGCGGCTTTGAACTCGGCGGGCGGACCTATTTCGATACGCTGCCGGGCTGGTTGAGCGGGTTTGGTGTCGATGCGAACGTGACTTACATCGACAATGATTCGCCGGACGCGTTTGCCCTGGACGTCCACGGCAACGAACTCAATGTGCCGGTCATCGGGTTGTCGGAGTGGTCCTACTCAACGACCCTGCTGTACGATTGGGATAAGTTCAGTGCGCGCCTGGCCTGGAACTGGCGTGATCGCTACCTGACGACCACGAACGATTCGGGCACGACCAACAACAACGACCCCTACACTGATCCGCTAACTGGTGAAGAGGTTCGGATGGCGTTGCCCGTCTACGCGGCGGCGTCCGGACGGCTCGATGGCAGCATCTCTTATCAGTTAACCGATTCGGTCAATGTCAAGCTGAATGTGCAAAATATCACCGACGAGGACCAACGAACCGAGATGGAAATCCTGGACGGGCGGTTTGTTGATCGCGCGGTCTTTGTGACGGACCGGCGCATCAGCTTGCACTTGGGCGTTGACTTCTAAGTGGGCCATGAGGGACGCTCTTGAACAGACTTGCCTGACCTGTATTGAGTAAGAGGTGCCAAGATGAGCAAGAGCGTCCTGATTGTCGGCGGAGGAACCGCGGGCTGGATCACCGCCGCCTACATGGCGCGTATGCTGGCGGCGGATACCCCGGGAGGGGTGTCCATTACGCTGGTCGAATCCGAGGAGATCGGTATCCTCGGCGTGGGCGAGGGTACCTTCCCCATTATCCGCAAGACAATGGGCCGGATTGGGCTTGATGAAAGCGAGCTGATCCGGGAGGCGGATGCCACGTTCAAGCAGGGCATCCGGTTCAATAATTGGAAACAGAACCCGGCAGACGCGCCGGATGACACCTATTTTCATCCTTTTCAGGTCTGCTCTCAGCACACAGACATGGACCTTTTGCCCTATTGGTTACTCGGCGTTGCCGGGGATGTGCCTTGGGCGGAGGCGTGTACGGTGCAGGAGCGGGTCGTGGACGCGAAGCTTGCACCGAAACTCATTACCCACCCCAACTACAATGCGCCTTTAAACTACGCCTATCACTTCGATGCCGGGAAGCTGGCTCAGGTCGTGCGTCGCCGGGCGGTGGAGATGGGAGTGAAACGGCTGGTCGACACCATCGATGATGTCAAACTCGACGAAAACGGCGCTATCGCTTCTGTGCAGGGCCGAGCGCATGGCGAGCTCAAGGCCGACCTCTACATCGACTGCACCGGTTTCCGGTCGCGGTTGATCGGAAAAGCTCTGGGGTCGGAGTTTACCTCGTACAAGCATCAGCTCTTCTGTGACCGGGCCGTGGCCATGCAGGTGCCTTACGATCGGCCCGATGAGCCGATTCCCTCCTGTACCTATGCCACTGCCCAGGACGCGGGGTGGACCTGGGATATCGGCCTGCATAACCGCCGCGGCGTGGGCTATGTCTATTCCTCCGATCACTGCAGTGACGAGGCGGCGCTGGAAGCGTTAAAGCGTTATATAGGGCCCGCTGCGGAGGAATTGAAGCCTCGGCAGCTGTCGTTCGAGGCGGGGTTTCGAAAGATTCAGTGGCACAAGAACTGTGTGGGCATTGGCCTGTCGGTCGGGTTTATTGAGCCGCTGGAGGCGACCGGCATCAGCTTCGCCGAAGTTGCCGCCCTTATGCTCTGTAACCTTTTCCCCTGGTCGGGTGATACCGAGCGCTCGGCCAAGCAGTTCAACGACGCCATGACCAAACGCTTCGAGCATGTCATCGACTTTATCAAGCTTCATTATTTCGTGAGCGGGCGAACGGACACCGATTTCTGGCGGGACAACCGGGATCCTTCATCAGCTTCTGATTACCTGAAGGACAAGCTGGAGCAGTGGCGGCACCGGCCCCCTTCGTTTCTCGATATTGACGCCAGCCATGACATCTTTGATGAAAACAGCTGGCAGTACATCCTCTACGGCATGGGGTTTAAAACCGACATATCGGCTCGCGCCGGCGCTTTGCGCTTTTATGACGGCGCCAAGCAGGAATTCGAAAGCATTCGTCAACAGAGTAAAAACGCCCTGAGCGCGGTGCCGACGCATCGCGACCTAGTCAATGAAGTGGTGGCGAGCGGTTTCCGCAAGGCGCCGGGCGGGCGGCGATGAGCGCTCCGTCGGACACCGGTTCGACCCAGCTCGGGGCCGGGGTGAACAGCGTTGTTATCGTCGGCGGTGGCACCTCCGGCTGGATGTGCGCGGCGGCCATTGCCCGCATGGCACCGCCCGATACGTCCATCACGCTGGTGGAATCCGAGGAAGTGGGGGTCATCGGCGTCGGTGAGGCTACCATCCCGCCGCTGATCGAATTCAATGAGTTTCTCGGTTTGGACGAGAACGACTTTCTACGCGAGTGCCAGGGGACCTTTAAGCTCGGGATTGAGTTTGTGGACTGGTTCAAGCTCGGCGATCGCTATTTCCACCCGTTCGGGTTTTATGGGCGCGACACACCGGAGTTTGCCTTTCATCAGTTGTGGCTTCGCCTGAAAGCCTTGTCTGACGAGGGTGAGGCGCCCGCTGACCTTCCAGGGGAGATCAGCCAGTACAACCTCTGTGCGGTGGCCGCCCGCCTTGGTCGGTTCTCGCCACCGCAAGGCGGTGGGGACGCCATTTTGTCTACCATGCGTCACGCCTACCACTTTGACGCCATGCGGTACGGCCGGATGCTCCGCCGCTACGCCGAGCAGAGGGGTGTTCGCCGTGTCGAGGGCCTGGTAGAGCGTGTCGAGCAGCACCCGGATCATGGCACGATTCAATCGGTCACTCTGCGCTGCGGCGAAGTGCTCGCGGGCGACCTGTTTATCGACTGCAGTGGCTTCAGATCGCTGCTGATCGAGGGCGCCATGGGCAGCGACTTCGTGGACTGGAGCCACTACCTGCCCTGCGATCGGGCGATCGCATTGCCCACGACAGGTTCGGGGGCGCCGGATCCGTTCACCCGCGCCACGGCGGATCGGGCCGGCTGGCGCTGGCGCATCCCCCTTCAGGCGCGAACGGGCAACGGTTACGTGTACTCAAGCGCTTTTGTCGATGAGGGTGAAGTGCACCGGCGGCTCGTCGAGGGAGCCGAGGGAGAGGCTCTGGCTGACCCCCGACCGCTGCGCTTTCGCACCGGTCACCGCCGCGCCTTCTGGAAGAAAAACTGCGTCGCCATCGGCCTGGCCGGTGGTTTTATCGAGCCGTTGGAGTCCACCAGTATCCATCTGACACAAATGGGCATTCAGCGGCTGATCAATTTGTGGCCGGGCCGCGGCTGTAACCCCGCGGAGATTGCCCATTACAATCGGGTGATGACCTCTGACTACGAGCGGGTTCGGGACTTTATCGTGTTGCACTACAGCGCCACCGAGCGAGACGATACGGCGTTCTGGCGCTACGTGGGTAATATGGAGATCCCCGATACTTTGGCCGAAAAGCTGGAGATTTTCCGGGGTAGTGGAAGGGTTATTCCCTCGCCGGAAGACTTGTTCACCCCTCATAGTTGGTTGGCGGTTATGCTGGGGCAGGGGGTTGGCCCTCGGACTTATGATGCCTTGGTGGATCGCGTGCCCGAGAGTACGCTTATTCACAACATGGGTCTGCTCAGAGAGGCCGTTGGCAAGACGGCCGCCGCCTTGCCCGCTCATCAGGACTACATCAGACGGTATTGCGCGTCAGATAATGGGTTGAGGGAGTCTTCGGGAGGCTGACCGACGACAGTTGAGCGCCGGCCTGGACAGCGTTCAGGCTCAGAACTCGAAGGAAAAGCCCTTCTCGGTTAGGCGCTCATAGGCGGCGGAGTCGAACCGGTAGAGGTTGGCCGCCCGGTGCGGTACGCCTTTCTGCTTTTCGTTGCAGGGGGCGAGCAGGTTCATTTTCATCATTTTGCGGCGGAAGTTAGGCTTGTCCAGCTTCACATCCAGGATGGCCTCATAGAGCTCCTGCAGTTGCAGCAGAGTGAACTTCTCCGGCAGAAGGTTGAAGCCGATGGGCTCGTGGCAGACTTTGTGGCGGAGAAAGTGCAGCCCATGATCTACAATTTCGGAGTGGTCGTAAATCAGGTCAGGCAAGTCCTGAGCATCGAACCAGACGGCTTCGGTAGTGTTGTGCCCGGCCACGACGGTGTAGTCCTCGGCGCTGATCAGCGCGTAGTAGGCAATGGTTACCACTCGCTCGTTGGGGAAGCGGTCCACCCGGCCGAAGCTTTTCAGCTGCTCCAGGAAGAGGTCGCGCATGCCGGTCAGCTCTTCCAGCAGGCGGGCGGCGGCGTCGCGCAGGTTCTCTTCGCGGTGGATAAAGCCGCCCGGCAGTGCCCAGTGCCCCTTGCCGGGGCCAACTTTGTGTTTGACCAGAAGGATCTTGAGTTGGCCATGATCCAGGCCGAATATCACGTTGTCGATGGACAGCCCCGGAAGCACGTCTTCGGGCTGGTTCAGCGGCTCGACCCGACTGTGTGGTCGCTTGGAGGGCGATTTATTGGTGGCCACGGCGCACATCCCACTGTTTGAGTTGTAAAAGTTGGCGATCTTCCGAAAACAGCCGTGATTCTCTCAGAACCCGGCGCGCTAATGGAAGCGGCGATTATAGCGATGCTGACCATAAAGGTCGAGCCTTGGGCGATATTTGTATGATATATCCGTGTGAGTGCCGGCTGCTCTTGCGTGCCGCCAAGTTGGTCTACAATAAATTGTGGAATAGATGTTATGCAAGACGCCATATTTTCGTCTAATTTACTATTTGACTATTAGTTGAACATGATGCACTATCAAATTAGTGGTCTGAATGACTATTACGGGGGTCGAGCCGTCACTAGTGGCAGTTATGGTCTACGCTGATAAATGTCTGCCGTAATGGTATTCAGGTACTATCCTGGCCCCTGGTCAGGTAATACCAATAATTAGGTGAGTGTTAACAGGTAGTCTCCCTGCGTGAGACGTTTGGGAAGCTACCGGTCGATGCTGTGTTACATAATAACAACGGGGTAAAGCGCTATGGTTTATCGCGACAACGTTAAGAAAGGTGTCACTTTTAAAAAGTCGATGCTTGCCATGTGTGTTATGGCAATGGGATCCCCTTCCCTTGCGCAGGATGCGTCTGAACAACAACCGCTTCTGGAAGAAATCGTCGTAAGCGGCGTGCGCCAGAACCTGGAGAATGCCCAGGACATCAAGCGTAATGCAGACACCTTTGTGGATGCGATTTCCGCCGAGGACATTGGTTCCCTGCCGGACCGCAGTGTGCTCGAAGCCATGCAGCGTATGCCAGGTGTGTCCATCGAGCGCTTCCAGGCGCCCGAAGACCCGGACCACTTCGGGGTTGAGGGCAGCGGCGCGGTTATCCGTGGCATGAGTGCCACGCGAAGCGAATTCAACGGCCGCGACTCCTTCACCGCCAACTCTGGTCGGGGCCTGAACTTCCAGGACGTGCCGCCCGAGTTGATGGCCGGCGTGGACCTCTATAAGAACCAAACGGCCGACATGATTGAAGGCGGTATTGGTGGTACCGTAAGCCTGCGTACCCGCAAGCCATTCGATCAAGACGGCCAGATGATCGCCTTCACCGGCGATGTTTCCTATGGCGATTTGGCTGAAGAAGGGTCTCCGACCGTTTCCGCGCTATACAGCAACCGCTGGCTGACCGACGACCTGGGTGAGTTCGGTTGGTTAATTAACGCCTCTTACTCCGAGCTGATCGGCGAATCCAACGGTATTCAGAGTGACGCCTTTGTTAAATACAACGCCGACACTCTGGGCGCGCCCTCCAGCGTAGCCGACGCCGACAACCAGGTGTGGATGACCAACGGCTCCAACTTCTTTACCAAAGAAGATGACCGCGTCCGCAAGGGCCTGGCAACTGCTTTCCAGTGGTCCAGCCCCAACGAAGAATGGGAAGCCACCGCCGAATTTATCCGCTCTGACGCCCGTCTGAGCTGGAAAGAGAATGCCATCAAATATCAAGGTGGTTACGGCGAAGAGAATGACGACGGCTCGGTAAGCACAACCCGTCGTGCGCGCCCCTACCCGGGCACCGAGTTTGCCTTCGATGATATGGGCATCTTCGAATCCGGCTACATTACCGATGGCGGCGGCTGGCGCGGCGGCGAAGGCCGAGTGCCCCGCGGTTGGGACGGCGAAGGCGATGTGCCGGAAGATTATGTCACTCAGAATGACTACTTCGGTCAGAAGTATCAGGCGGATACCCGCTACAAAGATACCCATACCATTGTTGATGACCTAAGTCTCAACGTGAAGTGGGTCCCGAGCGATGCCTGGGAATTCGAAGGTGACTTCCAGTTGGTGGAAGCAACCACCGAAGATGACGACCTTCAGGTTGCCAACGGTTTCTACGCCCTGCAGAATTTCGATATGTCGGGCAACGACACGCCTCGCTTGACGGTAATTGAGCCTTGGGACGGTCGTCGGGACGCCAATCCCGAGTACTACAGTGAAGACTTCCCGGGCTTCTCCAATGATCCCGCTGGAGATAGTAACTACTTCCAGGACCTGGACTCCTACTGGTGGCGTTCGGCGATGGACCATTACGAGCGTTCAGAGGGTGAGTCAAAAGCCGTGCGTTTTGACATGACTCACTACATGGACGATATGGATTTCTTCCGTTCCGTGAAAGCCGGTGTGCGCTTTGCTGACCGCAACCAGATTGTTCGTACCACCCCCTACAACTGGGGCAGTATCGGTGCGGAATGGGGCCCCAACGGAGGTGATGGCGCCATGTGGCTGTCTGAAACCGAAGAGTTGCGGGATGCCTACGAGTACGTTGACTGGTCAGACTTTCACCGTGGCGATGTGGTAAATATCCCCGGTGACGGTTTCATCTTCCCGACCGAAGACTTCCTGAAGGAAGTGATTGCCGGTCGTACCGTGCCGCAGAACAACCCCGGGGCGGAAGGTATTTGGGATCCGGCGGACGAGCGCCCTGAAGCGGTCAATGGCACTTACTTTTCGGAAGCGGAAATTTACGACACTACCGAAACCAACAAAGCGGCTTATGTTCGTTTGGACTTCGGTTCTGATGCCACGGCCTACCGGTTCTCCGGTAACGTGGGTCTGCGTTACGTTGAGCTGACTCGCGATGCTAAGGGCTCCATCCAATACCCCGATTTGATTGGTCAAGAACCTCCCGCTGGGGCCCCCGAAGATTTGTCGGACAGCGGCGCGATCCGCAAGTGGGCGGAAGAGGAAGTAGGCCCGTTTGATCCGGCGCTGTTCCCGAGCGAGCAGGATTGGTTGGACGAAGTGAACCAACTGATGTCTTACTCGCGGGATGCCAACAACTGGCTGTCGGACACGGAGAAGGCATTTGGTAACAACGTGGATCAAGAGCAAGAGAGTTCCGCGAGTTGGGACGGCGTTCTGCCGAGCTTGAACTTGAAGGTCGAGCTAACCGATGACCTGATTTCTCGCTTCGCGGTGGCCAAGGCCATTGCGCTGCCGGATATGTCGGAAGTGCGTAACCAGGCCGTACTCGGTAATCGCCAGCTGGTGGTGACCCGGGAAACCGACACCAGCGAAGTGGTTGAGCCCGGTCCGGTCGACGGCGGCACCAATATTGTCGACGTCAACGACGTGATTTGGACAGGCAATGGCGGTAATCCGGCTCTGCAGCCGATGGAGTCCATTCAGTACGATGTGTCCCTGGAATGGTACTTTGCGCCGGTCGGCTCCCTGACGGCGAGCTTGTTCTACAAAGACTTGAGCAACTTCTTTATTGAAGGGGCGCTGCCCAGAACCTTCACCAACCCGGAAAGCCAGGTGAGCCAGACAGTGGACTTCACCACCACCCGTAACGGTGAAGAAGGCAAGATGCAGGGTTTCGAGATTGCCTACCAGCAATTCTACGATATGCTGCCTGAGCCCTGGGACGGCTTCGGTGTACAGGCGAACTACACCTTTATTGACTCCGAGGGCGTACCGAACTTCTCCGGTAGCGGCATCGCCACCGAAGCCGAAGGTGAGGATCCGCAAGAAACGCCGCAGCCCGGTCTGGAAGTGGTTGACCTGAGTCTGCTCGAAGGCTTGCCGCTGCGTGGGCAGTCCGAGCACACCGCCAACCTGGTGTTGATGTACGAGAAAAACGACTGGGCGGCCCGTCTGGCCTACAACTGGCGCTCCAAGTACCTGGTGACCACGCGTGATGTGATCAGTGGCCAGCCGATTTGGAACGACGATGCAGGCTTCCTGGACGGTTCCGTGTCCTACAACCTGACCGACGAGGTCACTCTCGGGTTGCAGGCCACTAACTTGCTCAACACTGAGACGAAAACGCTGATGACACTGGACGAACACGGTCGCGAGACCGGTCGCTCCTGGTTCGTTAGTGACCGTCGCCTGGCCTTCACAGTGAAATACGTCTACTAAGGCGGATTGATCTGGAGCCAAGAAAGGCGCAACCTTCGGGTTGCGCCTTTTTTTTATGCGCGCTTTAGTGTTCTAATCTTGTAGAACGGCCGTAGGACAATAAAGCTCATGATCAATAACGCTGTAATCAATAAAAAGCGCAGCCCTCACACACGCAGAGGCGCCCATGGCGACCCCGTTCGATAAGCGCATCGTCATTGTCGGAGGTGGCACCGCTGGGTGGATGACGGCGGCCGCTTTTTCGCGCCTGCTTCCCTCGGGTTGCTCGGTCACGCTGGTGGAATCCGAGCAAATCGGCACCGTCGGCGTGGGGGAGGCGACCATTCCTCATATCCGCTACTTCAACCAGCTGCTGGGCATTGACGAGCGGGAATTTATTGAGGCGACGCAGGCGACTTACAAGCTGGCGATTGAGTTTGTCGGCTGGGGTGATGCCTCGAGCCGATACATGCACCCTTTCAGTGCCTTTGGCTCGGACCTGGGAGGTATCGATTTTCATCACCATTGGCTCGCCGCCCGCAAGGCGCTGCCCGACCGGAACCTGGACGCGTTTTCCCTGGCGGCTCAGTTGGCGCAAGCTGACCGCTTCGCTCCGCCACCCCCCGATCCCGATTTGGGCTACGGCTATGCGTTTCACCTGGATGCCTCGCGCTACGCGATGTTTTTACGTCGCTACGCGGAAAAGCGGCATGTAACGCGGCGCGAAGGCAAGGTGAGTCAGGTGGACCAAACCCCCGAGGATGGGCGAATTGAGGCGGTGGTACTCGAGTCGGGGCAGCGGGTTGAGGGCGACCTGTTTATTGACTGCTCCGGCTTTCGTTCACTCCTTCTGGGCCAAACGCTTGGGGTTCCATTTGAAAGCTGGAAGCACTGGTTACCCTGTGATCGGGCGGTGGCAATGGCCAGTGACCCCCTGTCCGTACTGCCTTCGTATACCCGTTCGACGGCCACGGCCACCGGTTGGCAGTGGCGTATTCCGTTGCAGCATCGCACCGGTAACGGTCAAGTGTACGCCAGTGATTGCCTCAGCGACGATGAAGCCTGTGACCAGCTGCGCCACTCGCTCAACAGCGAGCCCCTCTCGGACCCGAACCTGATTCGTTTTGAAGCGGGGTGCCGGGCTCACAGTTGGGAGAAAAACTGCCTCGCCATTGGTTTGTCCAGTGGCTTTCTGGAGCCGTTGGAGTCCACCAGTATCTACTTGATCCAAATGGCGATTGTTAAATGCCTGGAGTTTTTCCCGGCGGGAGACGATCAAACGATGAGTCGGGACGCGTTTAACCGCTGGATGGGGTTGGAGTATCGGCGGGTGCGGGATTTCCTGATCCTGCACTACCACCTAAACCGGCGCACCGACTCCGCTTTCTGGCGGCACTGCGCGTCGATGGACATTCCAGAGAGTTTGAAACAAAAAATCGAACTGTTTCAAGAGTCCGCCACCATCGAACATTATGAACAGGGGCTGTTCGCGCAGCCGAGCTGGTTAGCGGTGTATCTCGGCCAGGGAGAGCTACCCACCGGCGTAGACCCGCGGGCCTTGGCGGCGCCGCAAGCGTCCGTCGTTCAAACGCTCGAAGCCATGGCGACGCGCCTGCACCAGCTGGCCCAAGGGGCCCCCTCCCACCGGGAGATCATCCGCCGTGGTGGATTGACCCGAGAGCCTGCCGCCGCAATGAGCCTGTACGGAGAACGCCATGGGTAAGCCGTCCTCTGCGCTTCAACGAATTGTGGTCGCGGGCCACGGCCTTGTCGCCGCTGGTGCCGCTGTCACCCTGGCCCGTTTTTTGGGGCCCTACGCCTGCCAAGTGATCTGGGTGTGTCCCGAGAGCGGAGACGAACCTGAAAGTGAGGGCGTCGAAGTGGCTGATCCCGCCCTTGGCCGTTGGCTGTCCATGGTGGGCTACTCGGAAGCCGAACTGGTTCGGGCCTGTCAGGGGCTCTACTCTTTGGGGACGGAATACCGAACCGACGATGGACACTTTTTTCTGCCCTACGGCACCCACGGCATTCGCCCTTCGCCCGCGCCGTTCGAGCAGGAGTTTTTCAAACGGTTTGACGGAGCGGAGCAGCGGGCTTTTTCCAATCATTTTTTGGCCACCCAAGCGGCGCTTAGAGGCCGATTTGATTTCCCGGTGGACGACCCACGCTCGGCAAAGTCCACCCTGCGCTATGGTTTGCACCTGGAGCGCTCGGCATTGGCACAGTGCCTCGGCGAATACGCTCGGTCCCTTGGGGTAGAGTATGTGCCGTGCAAAACGCTGCAAGCCCATGGGGACGGTAAACGCGGTATCGAATACCTGAGTCTGGATGACGGCAGACAAGTCACCGGCGACTTCTTTGTGGACGCCACGGGCGCCCCGGCGCGGTTAATGGGCGCAACGCTCGGTACGCCCTTCGAGCGGAGCGAGTCTGCCCCCTGGCCCTACCGGCTGACTTACCGCGAACCACCGGAAACCCCCTGGCAGCCCCGCGCGCAAATGGTGCGCGAGCCTTGGGGCTGGCGTCGTCGCGCTGGCTTGCAGGACGGTGTCGTGGTGGATTGCTGGGTGCGGGACGAGGCGGGCTTGAGGACCCTTGAGCGGGAATTGAGTACCAACGGTATCACGTACGCCCTCCAGACTCTCGAAACCGGCGCTCGCTCCCATGGTTGGGTTAATAACTGCCTGGCGTTGGGACGTGCCGATGCGCAACCCGGTGAGCTGGTGCTGTCCGAATGGTTTTGGGCCTCCCGCTGCCTTCTGCTGTGGTTGGAACTGTTGCCGGATACGGCCGGCCGCCCCTCGCTGAGGGCCGAGTACAACCGTCGCCGGCAAGGGCTTTATGACATTCTGAATGAATTGCACTGGATGCACGCCGCGAACATTGAGTGCGACCAGGCAGCTCTGCCCGAGTCGCTACAGTGGCGCCTGTCGGTATTTCGCCACTTCGGTCGCCTCTGGCGGCGCGACGATGAGGTGCTTGGCGACGAAGCCTGGGTTGCTTTGGCGTTGGGCCTGGGCTGGCACCCGCAGGGCTATGACGTCGCCCTGGCGGAAATGGACGCGGAGCGCTTGCAACAAAAACACGACACAATTTATCGGACGCTGGTGAAGGTGGCCGAGGGTATGCCGACACTGACGGCGGTTTTAAAAAGCTCCGAGAAGGAGCTCTGACAAAGAGCCCTGACAAGGGTTTAGGCAACGAGGTTAAAAGGCTGTGATGACGGATAACCGTATTCGAAAAGTATTGATCGTCGGCGGGGGCACCGCGGGTTGGATGGCTGCCGCCGCCTTGGCCCGCGTGCTGAAAAACCAGTATTGCGACATTCAGTTAATTGAGTCCGATGCCATTGGCACCGTGGGCGTGGGTGAGGCGACCATCCCACAAATCCAGCTGTTCAACCAAATGCTCGGGTTGGATGAGAACGAGTTTATCCGCAAAACCCAAGGGACCTTCAAGCTTGGTATCCAGTTCGTCAACTGGGGCCATATTGGCGAAAAGTACCTCCATGCCTTCGGCGGGGTCGGTAAGGATATGGAGGGGATTTCCTTCTACCACTACTGGCTAAAAATGCACCAGGCCGGCGAAGCGTCGGATATTGACCAGTACACACTCAACTGCCTGGCGGCCGAGCAGGGGCGCTTTATGCGGCCCGTGGATGCGGGCAACTCGCCCTTATCGGATATTGCCTACGCGTTTCACTTTGACGCCACGCGCTATGCCATGTTTTTGCGAGATTACGCCATGGAGCGCGGCGTGCGCCGGCGTGAAGGTAAAATCGTGGACGTACAGTTGAACTCGGATGACGGTTTTATCGAATCGGTCACTCTGGAAGATGGCGACACCGTGGACGCCGACCTGTTTATTGACTGCTCCGGCTTCAAAGGCCTGTTGATTGAACGGGCCCTGAAAACCGGCTACGAAGACTGGAGCCACTGGCTGCCCTGTGACCGGGCCGTGGCGGTGCCCTGTACCAAAGTCGCCGAGCCCACGCCCTACACCCGCTCCACGGCGCACCGAGCCGGCTGGCAGTGGCGCATCCCCCTGCAACATCGCACCGGCAATGGCCACGTATACTGCAGCCAGTACATCAGCGACGATGAAGCCACCGACGTGCTGCTGAACAACCTGGACGGCGAGCCCCTGGCAGAGCCGAAGCTGTTGCGGTTTACGACCGGCAAACGCAAGCGTTTCTGGAACAAAAACTGCGTGGCTCTGGGGCTGGCGAGCGGGTTTATGGAGCCGCTGGAGTCCACCAGTATCCACTTGGTGCAGTCGGGCATCGCCAAATTGATGAGCCTGTTCCCCAACCGATACTTCGACCGGGAAGACATTGATGAGTACAATCGGCAAGTCAATTTCGAATACGACCGTATCCGGGATTTTCTGATCGCGCACTACAATATTACTCAGCGGGACGATTCCGAGTTCTGGAATTATTGTCGCACCATGGCTATTCCAGAGACCTTGCAGCAGAAAATCGACCAGTACCAGAAAAACGGCCGCATTTTCCGCTTCAACGAGGAGCTGTTCAACGACTTGAGCTGGCTTGAGGTCATGCACGGCCAGGGGCTACGTCCCCGCGCCTACCACCCGTTGGTGGATACCCTGCCGAAGGAAGAAATCGCCCACCGCCTGGAGAACATCCGCCAAGTGATCCACCGTTCGGTAGAGTACATGCCCTCGCACGCCGACTTTATCGCTCGCCATTGCCCCGCCGAGCCACTATGAGCGCCTGAGGAAGCCAAATGAAATTGTTTTTTGTGACCGCCCGCTATGTGCTATCCCTAGGGCTATTTCTTTGCGCGGCCCCCCTTGCCCAGGCGCAGTTTTTGGACGAGTTTGACGGTCAGGCCATTCACCCGGACTGGCAGGCCTTCACCGGTGATGGCAAGGCCAGCGTGGCCTTCGTTCCTCGAGACGGCTACGCCCGGATGCAAATTGATGCCACGGAGGATGCCCATAACGTCTGGTGGTCCATCATCAAGCGCAATGTGGCGCCGCACTTGGACATGGAGCAGCTGGCTCGGCCCGACTATGAGTTGCGAATTGAGGCTCGTATTCGCGTCAGTCACGCACCGCGGCGGGTAAATTTTATGATTAACACCCAACGCACAACCGACTACCACCAACACCTGCGCGAATACGACATCCCGAACACCACCGAGTGGCACACCATCAGCATGACCACGAACGAGTTGGATGCGAAGCCGGGGGATGAGCTCAACGTCCAGCTCAGTGCCACCGACTGGGGGCCGGGGCAATACCACGTGGATGTGGATTACTATCGCGCGGAGGTGGTGCCGGTGGAAGGTGCCAAGCCTGATGTGGGGGAGCCATTGGTCTATCATCCGCCCATCGCGCCGTTGGAGCACTATGCGCATCGCTCGCCCGTCGATCAGGATGTGGTGCTCAACCGCGCCTACCCGGCGGTGAACTTCGATGGCTGGCACACGAAGGAGGATGGAAAGCCCACGCCCGTTCTTACCGTTAGTCATGACCAGTGGCTGCTGTTTCGTTGGAACTTCCCTGACTGGGAAAACGCGCAAGCCAAGGGGGCCGCCGTGCTGGAACTCACCACCCAATCGGTGCAACAGGGAGGAAACTATGTCGCCGCCTACGGGCAAGACCTGGGCGTAGAGTTCGGCAAAATTCGGGTGTTTGAGGTCATAGGTGGCCCGGAGCGGTGGGACCAAAAAGCCATCACTTTCGATAGCTTTACTCAGGGGCAGCCGCTTGAGGCGTTGGTCAACGGCCAAATGGTTTTTGATGTGGCCCCGGCTCTGGAGCAAGGAGGAAAAACCCGCATTACACTATCCCGTCCGGTGATCCAGCGCCTGCTTGACGGCACTACACGAGGCTTGCTGATTCGCCCTCTGGGGGCTCTGGAAGCCACCTTTTACGACAGCCAAGGAGACAGCCCCGAGTGGGCCCCGACGCTGTATTACAACCTTCACTAAGGATGGGAGGGCGCGAAGCGGTAAAGGACCTTGGTCCTCGAGTGGGCATAAAAAAAGCAGAGCCGTTAGGCTCTGCCTTCTTAAATATGGTGCCCAGGAGAGGACTTGAACCTCCACGGCCTTGCGGCCACTAGCACCTGAAGCTAGCGTGTCTACCAATTTCACCACCTGGGCATATAGCGGTCAGCTGTTGTCGCTGAGTTTTTAACGCAGTCTGTGCCGAATTCCCGACACGCTCCGCGTGGTCGCTCCCGGCTTCCTGCCTCCCGCGACACTAGTACTTCCTGTACGTCGTCTACCAATTTCACCACCTGGGCGTCTTGGCTTTTCTCGGCTGTCGTCAGCTGAGGCCGCGCACTATAATGTCAGATGGGAACCTTGTCAACGGTTCGGTTGTCGGATTTTTAGAATTTTTTAAGGGAATTCCGGGCCATCCATGGGTTTATTGGTTTAACTGGCCTATAATGGCCTCGAAAGATCAACTAACGGCCCCTAAATGGGCCCCTTCAACGCCTACCCCTCTTATTCCGATGTCCCTTAATATTCGCGGTAGGCGAACACGAAGCCCTTACCAGGGGCTCACATTTTCCGTTACAGGACAGATACGTTTTGAGTAAAGAGAAACATCCCCAACAGGACCCCCACGCCGAGCGCGAGGCGCAAAAATACGACAATCCGGTTCCGAGCCGAGAGTTTATCCTAGACTTGCTCGAAAGCGCCCCGGGCCCTGTCACCCACCCTGAAGTCTGCGATATGCTGAACATTCAGGATGAAGACCAAGTGGAGGCCGTGCGCCGGCGCCTGATCGCCATGGCGCGCGATGGCCAACTGGTCAGCAACCGGCGCGGCGCCTTCGCCCGCCTGGACAAAATTGATGTCATCCGCGGCCGTGTTCAGGGCCACCGGGACGGCTACGGCTTCGTTATTCCCGCCAAGGGCGGTAATGACCTCTATTTGCACAACCGTCAGATGCGCCGGGTGTTTGATGGTGATGAAGTGCTGGTTCGGGTCACAGGTTCCTATCGCGGTAAGGACGAAGCCGCCATCGTTGAGGTTCTGGCCCGCAACACCCAACAGATCGCGGGTCGCTTCTTTAGGGAAGACGGGGTTCAATTCGTCTCCCCCGAAAACGCTCGAATTACCCAGGATGTGATGCTGCCACCCGGTGCGGAAGGTGACGCGAAACCGGGCCAGATCGTGGTGGTGGAAATTACCCAGCAGCCCGAGAAAAAGCGCCCACCGACAGGCCGGGTGATTCAGGTGCTGGGCGATCACATGGCGCCGGGAATGGAAATTGAGCTGGCGATCCAGTCACACGACATTCCCAGCAGTTGGCCCGATGCAGTGACCCAGGAAGCCAATGCCCTGTCGGACACCGTCCGGGAGGAGGATAAGGTCCACCGTATCGATTTGCGGGATCGGCCCTTCGTGACCATTGACGGTGCCGATGCTCGAGATTTCGACGACGCGGTACTGTGCGAGAAACGCCGAGGTGGCGGCTGGCGCTTGTTTGTGGCCATTGCCGATGTCTCCCATTACGTGTCTTGCCACAGCGCGCTGGACACCGAGGCGAGCAAGCGCGGTAATTCCGTGTACTTCCCCGACTACGTGGTACCCATGCTGCCGGAGGCCCTGTCCAACGGGCTGTGTTCACTGAACCCCAAGGTCGATCGGCTGTGCATGGTCTGCGAAATGAACCTGAGCGCGGAAGGCACCGTCACCGGCTACAAGTTTTACGAAGGGGTCATGCACTCCCACGCGCGCCTGACCTACAACCAAGTTTGGGATATTCTCCAGGCCGAAGGGGACGACGAACACCCCTTGCGCAAGGAGTTCTCCGGCGTCCTTCCGCAGATACACAACCTGCACAAGCTCTACAAAGTGCTGCGCCAGGCGCGGGACGATCGCGGCGCGATCGACTTTGAAACCACCGAAACTCAGATCGTCTTCAATGAAGACCGGAAAATTGACCGCATTGTGCCGGTTAAGCGCAATGACGCTCACAAGATGATTGAAGAGTGCATGCTTTGCGCCAACGTCTGTACCGCCCGCTTCCTGGAAAAGCACAACCTCACCTGTCTGTATCGGGTGCACCAGGGGCCCACGGAAGAAAAACTGGCCAACCTGCGGGAGTTTCTGGGTGAGCTCGGGCTCGGCCTGGGCGGTGGGTCGGAGCCGACCTCGGCGGATTTCCAGGCGCTCATGCAACAGGTGCAAGACCGCTCGGACAGCCACCTGATTCAAATGGTCATGCTGCGTACCTTGAAGCAAGCCGTTTACCAGGTGGAGAACGAGGGCCACTTCGGCCTTGGCTTTGATGCCTACACTCACTTCACCTCGCCCATTCGCCGCTACCCGGATCTGCTGGTTCACCGGGCCATTCGCTCGGTCGTCCGCAGCGAGCGGACCTCAAGCCACGTGGCCCGTGTGGAGGGGGCCAAGCCGTTGTCCGTGAAGGAAATCTACCCCTACGAGACCAGCGATATGGTCGCCCTTGGCGAGCACTGCTCCATGACCGAGCGGCGCGCCGACGACGCCACCCGGGATGTGGTCAGCTGGCTCAAGTGTGAGTACTTGCAGGACCATGTGGGCGAAGTATTCGATGGCGTGGTGGCTTCCGCCGTGGGTTTTGGGCTGTTTGTGGAGCTCAAGGACCTCTACGTCGAAGGCCTGGTACACATCACCGCGCTGCCCCACGACTACTACCGCTTCGACCCCGCGCAGCACCGGCTGGTGGGCGACCGCACCCGGAAGGTGTTCGGGCTCGGAGATGAGTTGCGCGTGCGGGTGGTGCAGGTGGACTTGGACAGCCGCAAAATTGATTTTGAGCTGGAATCCGTAACGGCCACCCGGCGCGGGAAGGGCAAGGCCAACGCCAAGCCACCCGCCGACGCCAAAGGGCAGGGCAAGGGGCAAGGTAAAGCTCAGGCCAAAAATCAGGACAAAAAAGGCGGCGGCAAGCCGGGCCAAGCCCGTAAAGGTCGAGGCCGAGGCCGCGGTAGAGGCCGTGGAGATCAACAGGAGGCAGGCGCTAAGCGTTATGATCAAACACAAGGCTCGAAAACTTCGCAGTCGCCGAAAGCTGGAACAGTTCGACCGCAGGAAAAGGATGTGGCGCCTCAGAGCCGCTCTGTATTTGCGGCGGCGGCAGCTGGTGTCAAAAAAGCGTTGGCTAAATTTAAAAAGAAGAGATAAAGGCTGGTTTGAGAACTTGGGGCCGGTCAACGCCGTCCGCCAACAGGAACAGGATTAGTGGGTGAGTAAGAAAGAATGGGTCTTTGGCCTGCACTCGGTGCAGGCGCTGCTAAAAAGCTCGCCAGAGCGAGTGCTGGAACTGTACTGCTTGCAGGGGCGCGCCGACCAGCGCTTGGGAAAGGTGCTAAAGCTGGCCCAAGGGCAAGGCATTTCTGTGCAGTCCATGGCCCGTGCCAAACTCGATGCCATGGTACAGGGGGAAAGTCACCAGGGGGTGGTAGCGGTTTGCCGCCCGGGCCCCGTGCATGATGAGGCTTTTTTACTTCGTCACATCGAGGGGCTGGACCATCCTCCGTTTCTGTTGGTGCTCGATGGCGTCACCGACCCCCATAACCTGGGCGCTTGCCTGCGCAGTGCCGAGGCGGCGGGGGTGGACGCGGTGATCGCGCCCAAGGACAAATCCGCCGGCCTTAGTCCCGTGGCTCGCAAGGTGGCCTGCGGCGCGGCGGAGGTGCTCCCTTTTGTGCCGGTAACCAATCTCGCCCGCACCCTGAAAAAGCTTCAGGAACAGGGCGTATGGCTGGTGGGGGCGGCCGGTGAGGCCGAGGCCACCTTGTACCAGAGTGACCTGAAGGGCCCCCTCGGGCTGGTGATGGGGGCGGAAGGCGAAGGGCTTCGCCGGCTCACCCGCGAGACCTGCGACTACTTGATCAAAATTCCCATGGCGGGCACCGTCAGTAGCTTGAATGTGTCGGTCGCCACCGGGGTCTGTTTATTTGAGGCCGTTCGGCAGCGGTTGTAAAACCACCGTTTGGCGTATTTTGCCCTCTTTTGAACGACTGTTCGCCCATTTGCTTTCAAAAGATTCTCTATGGGAGGTCTTTAATCATCTTATGATTTTGATGACCATAAGGCGATTTTTGAGCGCCGGTTCGTGAAGTTTCGATGCTCGATCGGCTGATTTTGCCAATAAAAATGTTTTTTACACGATTTTCGGCGCCTGATAGGCGCCGAATTGCTTGAAGTTCTTTGTGGCGGCGAATATATTATAATACTAATAAGGGCCTAGAACTCGAGCTGTCTGCCATGACCGATAATAAACAAGGCAAGCGACCCCTCCGTTCCACCCAGTGGTTTGGTGAGCGCGACAAAAACGGTTTTATGTACCGTAGCTGGATGAAGAACCAGGGCATCCCCGAGCACCACTTCCAGGGCAAACCTGTGATTGGAATCTGTAACACCTGGTCCGAGCTCACCCCCTGTAATGCCCATTTTCGCGACCTCGCCGACCGGGTTCGCCGTGGCATTCTCGAGGCCGGTGGTGTGCCGGTCGAATTTCCGGTTTTCTCCAATGGTGAGTCCAACCTGCGCCCCACGGCCATGCTGACCCGTAACCTGGCGGCCATGGATGTGGAGGAATCCATTCGCGGGAACCCCATTGATGGCGTTGTGCTCATGACCGGCTGCGACAAAACCACGCCGGCGTTGATGATGGGCGCGGCCAGCTGTGATTTGCCGGCACTGGTGGTGACCGGCGGCCCCATGCTCAATGGCAAGCATCGCGGGCAGGACGTGGGTTCGGGCACGCTGGTTTGGAACCTGCACGAGGATTACAAGGCCGGGCGTATTACGCTGGACGAATTTATGGACGCCGAAGCGGGCATGTCTCGCTCGACCGGCACCTGCAATACCATGGGTACGGCCTCCACCATGGCCTGTGTGGCCGAGGCCATGGGCATGTCGCTGCCCGGCAGTGCCGCCATCCCGGCGGTGGACTCGCGCCGTTATGCCAACGCCTACGTCAGCGGTATGCGGATCGTGGAAATGATTAAGGAGGACCTCAAACCGTCCGACATTATGACTCGCGCCTCCTTTATCAATGCCATTCGCACCATCGCGGCGGTGGGCGGCTCGACCAACACGACCATTCACATGAAGGCGCTCGCTCAGCGGGTGGGGGTACCGCTGTCGCTGGATGACTGGCAAACCTATGGCCAACCGGTGCCCACCATTGTCGATCTGCTGCCCTCGGGGCGGTATCTGATGGAAGAGTTTTACTACGCTGGCGGTTTGCCACCGGTGCTGCGCCGCCTGGGCGAGGCGGAACTGCTGGAGAAGGGCGCTATGACGGTGACCGGTAAAACGCTCTGGGACAACAATCGCAGCGCCGAGTGCTTTAATGATGAGGTGATTCGCCCGCTGGATAATCCGCTTTGCGCCAGTGGGGGGATCTGCATTGTGCGCGGCAATCTGGCTCCCCGGGGGGCTGTGCTCAAACCCTCCTCCGCCTCCCCGGAGCTGATGAAGCACCGAGGACGGGCGGTGGTGTTTGAAGATTTCGAGCATTACAAGGCGCGCATTATGGACCCGGACCTCGATGTAGACCGTAACTCCGTTATGGTGTTGAAAAACTGCGGCCCCAAGGGTTACCCCGGTATGGCGGAGGTCGGCAACATGGGCTTGCCGCCCAAACTGCTAAAGCAGGGCGTGACCGATATGGTGCGTATTTCCGACGCCCGTATGAGCGGCACAGCTTTTGGCACCGTCGTGCTGCACGTCACCCCGGAAGCCCGCGAACTGGGCCCGTTGGCGGCGGTCGAGGATGGCGACTGGATCGTGCTGGACGCCGAAGGCGGTGAGCTGCGGGTGGAGTTGTCCGAAGAAGAGTTGGCCCGTCGTCTCGAGCTTGTGCGCCAAAAGCTACCCATCGCTCGGGTCGGGGGTTACATGCAGCTCTATTTGGAACATGTGCTGCAAGCCGACGAGGGCTGTGATTTCGATTTTCTGGTCGGCTGTCGCGGCGCCAAGGTACCCGCGCACTCCCACTGATTCGCAATCGAGCGGCCCCCGCCGTTTCCACTCCCAACCGCCGAAACTCGTTGACAACCAGGCGGTTACGCATATTATAATACAATAAATATCGGCAACGATGCGCCTGCTCGCAGGCCTCAAGAATAAGGTGAATGTATGACGTCTTACGCACTGGGCCTGGATTACGGGTCTGACTCGGTTCGAGCCCTGTTGGTCGACACCGCAAACGGCGAGGAAGTCGCCACCACCGTGGTTCCCTACAAGCGCTGGAACCAAGGCCTCTACTCCGATCCGGCCAAAGATCAGTTCCGTCAGCATCCGCTTGATTACCTCGAGGGCCTGGAGCAGGCCGTCCAGGGTCTGTGGAAGGAAGCGCCCGAGGGGGCGGCCCGGCAGGTGGTCGGCATCAGTTTTGATACCACCGGTTCCACTCCGGTGCCGGTGGACAGCGAAGGCACCGCGCTGGCACTGAAACCCGAATTTGCCGAGAACCCTAACGCGATGTTCGTGCTGTGGAAAGACCACACCGCGATTAAAGAAGCCCAACAGATTACCGCTGCCGCCGAGGCCGCTGAGGTCAACTACCTTAAATATGAAGGGGGTATTTATTCCTCCGAGTGGTTCTGGGCCAAGGCGATGCACGTCATGCGTGAAGATGCCTCCGTTCACCAGGCCGCCTACAGCTGGGTCGAGCACTGTGACTGGATGCCCGCCGTGTTGACCGGCACTACCCACCCGAGCAAATTCCGCGCTGGCCGTTGCGCCGCCGGCCACAAAGTTATGTGGCACGAAAGCTGGGGCGGCTACCCGCCCAACGATTTCTTCACCGGCCTGGATCCGGTACTGGACGGTCTGCGAGATCGCCTGCCCGCCGACACCTTTACCTCCGCCGAAAGCGTGGGTCCGTTGAGCGACGAGTGGGCCGATAAACTGGGCCTGCCCGCGGGCATTCCCGTGGGCTTCGGGGCTTTTGACTGCCATATGGGTGCCGTAGCCGCGAACGTAAAACCGGGGGTACTCACCAAAGTGATGGGCACCTCCACCTGCGACATCACCGTGGCCAGCTATGAAGACATTGGCGAGAAGTGCATTCGCGGTATCTGCGGCCAGGTGGACGGTTCGGTCATTCCGGGCATGGTGGGTCTGGAAGCCGGTCAGTCGGCCTTCGGCGACCTCTACGCTTGGTTCCGCAACCTGATCAACTGGCCGGTTAACAACCTGCTGGCTACCACCGACAAGCTGGATGAGTCCACCCGCCAGGCACTGGTGGAAGAGATTGAAGATAAGACGTTGGCCGCTCTGGGCGCGGAAGCCGATCAAGTGCCCGTGGGTGCCAATGGCATTACCGCCCTGGATTGGGTCAACGGCCGCCGCACGCCGGATGCCGACCAGACCCTGAGCATGGCCATCAGTGGCCTGAAAATGGGCAGCCAAGCACCACAGGTATTCCGCTCACTGGTGGAAGCCACTGCCTTTGGTGCCCGCGCTATTATTGAGCGTTTCAAAAACGAGGGTGTGGATATCAGTGCCGTGGTGGTGATCGGCGGTATTTCTAAAAAGTCCGACTTTGTCATGCAGGTCTGTGCGGACGTTTGGAACTGCCAGATCGACGTACTGGAAAGTGAACAGAGCTGTGCCCTGGGCGCGGCAATTTTCGCCTCCACCATCGCTGGTGTTCACGGCTCTGTGGAAGAAGCGCAAAAGGTCATGGCCTCGCCGGTTTGCAAAACCTACACCCCGGATGCCGGCAATGCCAAGCAGTACGACGAGCTGTATCAGAAGTATCAGGCTCTGGGAGCCTTTGTAGAAGGAGATCGCGCATGAGTTACCGTGAACTCAAAGAGCAGGTGTACGAAGCCAACATGCAGTTGCACCACCGCAACCTGGTGGTCTACACCTGGGGCAACGTATCCCAGATCGACCGCGAGAAGGGCGTCGTCGCCATCAAACCCAGCGGTGTGGCCTATGAAGACATGAAGGTGGACGACATTGTGGTCGTCGACCTGGACAACAATGTAGTGGAGGGTAAGCTGCGCCCCTCCTCGGACACCAAGACCCATACCCACCTGTATCGTCACTTTGCAGACATCGGCGGCGTGACCCACACCCATTCCACCTACGCCACGGCCTGGGCCCAAGCTCAGGAGCCGATTCCCTGCCTGGGCACCACCCACGCGGATTACGCTTACGGCGATGTGCCCTGCACCGCAGTGATGAGCGACGCGCAAATTGAGCGGGATTACGAAGAGGAAACCGGCGTTCAGATTACCGATTGCTTTAAAGACAGAAACCCGGTGGAAACGCCCATGGTAATCATTGCCGGCCATGCCCCCTTTACCTGGGGCAAAAACGCGGCGCAATCGGTTTACCACGCGGTGGTACTGGAAGAAATGGCAAAAATGGCCTACTTGACCCGCACCTTGAAGCCCAACGTGCAACCGCTCAAGCAAGCCATAGCGGACAAACACTACCTGCGTAAGCATGGCAAAAACGCTTACTACGGGCAGAACTGATTTAACTTGATATTTTGCGGGATACAGACATGAAAACTTACGGTAATAAAGAAATTTGGTTCGTCACCGGCTCTCAGCATCTTTACGGCCCCAAAGTCCTGGAACAAGTAGCGGCCAACAGCCAGGAGATTGCCGACGGCCTGACCGGCTCGGACAAAATCTCCGCCAAAATCGTCGCCCAACCGACGGTGAAAACCCCGGATGAAATTCTGGATGTTTGCTTGCGGGCCAACAACGACAGCAACTGTGTTGGTCTGATTCTGTGGATGCACACCTTCTCTCCGGCGAAAATGTGGATCGCCGGCCTGAAAGCCTTGAACAAGCCCTACATGCACCTGCACACCCAGTTCAATGCCGAGTTGCCCTGGGCCGACATCAACATGGACTACATGAACCTGCACCAGAGCGCCCACGGTGACCGCGAGTTCGGCTATATCGGTACCCGCCTGCGTCAGGAGCGTCGCGTTGTGGTCGGGCACTGGAAGCAGGATCGCGTTCAGCAGGAAATCGACGACTGGCTGCGCGTGGCCATGGGCTGGAACGAGTCACAGGGCCTGAAAGTGGCTCGCTTTGGCGACAACATGCGTCAAGTGGCGGTTACCGAAGGTGACAAAGTTGCCGCTCAGATTCACTTCGGCTATGAAGTGCATGCTTTTGGTTTGGGCGATCTGGCTGAAATCGTGGATGCGGTGAGCGAGGATGATGCCAACGCTCTGGTGGACGAATACCTGAAAACCTACGAAGTGGCCGATGAGGTGCTGAAAGACGAGCACCAGATGGCGATGATCAAGAATGAAGCCCGTCTGGAACTTGGCATGCAGCGCTTCCTGGAAAAGGGCGGCTTCAAAGCCTTCACCAACAACTTTGAAAATCTCACGGGCCTGACCGGCCTGCCCGGTTTAGCCACTCAGCGCCTGATGGCCAAGGGCTACGGTTACGGTGGTGAAGGCGACTGGAAAACCGCGGCCATGACCCGCATCGTGAAAGTGATCAGCCAGGGCAAAGAGGGTGGCACTTCCTTTATGGAAGACTACACCTACAATCTGGGCACTCGCGATCAGGTGCTCGGCGCCCACATGCTGGAAATCTGCCCGAGCATTGCGGCGGAAAAACCGCGTCTGGAGGTGGCTTTGCATACCATCGGCATTCGCAAAGACATCGCCCGTCTGAAGTTTACCGGTAAGCCCGGACCGGCCATGAACATCACCACCGTGGACCTGGGTACCCGGTTCCGCATCGTGGTGAACGAGCTCGATACCGTTGCGCCTCCGGCCGACCTGCCGAACCTGCCGGTGGCCTCCGCCTTGTGGGAGCCGCGTCCGAACCTGGGTATTGCCGGCGCCGCCTGGATTCACGCCGGTGGTGCGCACCACAGCGTTTACAGTCAGGGTGTCACCACCGAGCAGATCATCGACTTCGCTGAAATGGCGGGTGTCGAGGCCGTGGTGATCGACGAGGACACCAAGGTTCGCAAATTCAAAGACGAACTGCGTCAAAACGCCGCTTACTACCACTTGAAGCAAGGCGTGTAAGGCTGAACAGCCGGCGAGTGTCTTCGGGCACTCGCCGGTTTTTTCTATCTGGGCCACTCCACTATAAAATCACCCAAAAGGCTGCCCGATTATGAAAACGAATAAACTGACGCTTCTGGAGAAAGTGGGCTTTGGTAGCGGCGATACCGCCGTGAACCTCGTGATCTCCTCGATGTTCCTGATCGTCTCGTATTTCTATACCGACATTTTTGGTCTAAAGCCCAGCCATATGGGTATCCTATTTTTGGTGGCCCGGCTGGTGGATGCGGTGACCGACCCGCTGATGGGCTTGATTACCGATAAGGTTAACACCCGTTGGGGGCGCTACCGTCCTTACTTCCTGTTCATGTCGATTCCCTTCGGCCTGTCCATCTTCCTGATGTTTTCCACACCGGACTGGAGCTACAACGCCAAGCTGGTCTGGGCCTACGCCACTTACATCCTGGTAACGGTGATGTTCACCTCCGTGACCATTCCCTATATCTCCCTAATCGGTGTACTGACGCCGGACCCGAAAGAGCGATTGTCGGCCAACGGCTACCGATTGTTTTTCGCCAAGGTGGCGGCCTTTCTGGTCACCATCATTGTGCCCATCATGGCCGAGAACTGGGGCGATGGCGATCTGGCGGTCGGTTACCAGGCGTCTATGGGGCTGATGGGGATTCTGGGCACGGCGTTGCTGCTGTTCTGCTTTTTCACCACCACCGAGCGGGTGAAACACCAGGTGCAAGATAAAACCCTGGGCGAGCAGTTCAAAATTCTGATTAAAAATGACCAATGGTTGATTCTATGCGCCGTCTGTTTCACCGGAACGCTCGGATACGTCGTCCGAAGCTCCGTCGCCGCGTACTACGCCAAGTATTACTTGGGCGCCGACGCCACAATGCTGTCCGCTTTTATGACCACCGGGGTGACCGGGGCGCTTCTGGCGATGATCGCCTCGACCTGGATCACGAAGCGCTTCTGTAAGATTCAGCTCTTCCGCTGGACTCAGCTCGCCGTTGGCGTTCTGAGCGTGATCATGTTCTTTGCCGTTCAGCCCGGTGATGTCTGGTTGGCATTTGTTCTTTATTTCCTGATTTCCTTCGTGGTGGACTTGCACGCGCCCGTCTTCTGGAGTGCCATTGCCGAGTCCGTGGACTACGGACAGGCCAAGACCGGCAAGCGCGTCTCCGGCCTGGCATTCGGCGGTATCAGCTTTTTCCAGAAAGCGGGCATGGGCGCGGCCGGTTTTATCGTCGGCCTGCTGCTGACCTACTTCAACTATGAAGCCAACGTTGAGCAGAGCCCGTTCACCCTGACCGGTATTGCACTGATGTTGTCCGTCATCCCCGGCGTGTTCCACGCCATCATGGGCGGGCTGATGTTCAAGTACAAAATCACCGATAAGTACTACGAGGAAATGAAGCGGGACAGCCTGCAGGATACGGCTCTGGCCGACGCAGATCCCAACGTTTCATAGATTGGTTGCGGCGGGCGCGGTGTATGCCGCGTCGCCCTACTGTAAGCGACGTAGGGCGATGAGATGGTCTCCTCCCCTCTTTAACCGGCATCGCGATGTGCCAAGATAGGGAA
>NZ_JBDLLG010000015.1:0-121049 GCF_039822625.1 Marinimicrobium locisalis | reverse complement strand
ACAGCCAATGAGGAAAACCGGCAACTATCTGAAAAATTGCCGTTTATGGACGGGCACTAGCTATGGATTTAATGACCATCCTTTGATTGATGTTCTGATCATTGCGGGTGGTGTTCACGCCGATGAAATGAGTAAACCCCCGGTCATGGAGTGGATCTACCATCAATCGAAGAATGCATCGGTTACAGCCTCTGTTTGCACTGGTACGTTTTTGTTAGCTAAAGCAAAGGTTCTCAAAAATCATGGAGTCACGACTCACTGGGAGGACGTGGCCGATCTAAGAAGTGCATTTCCCCAGCTGAGCGTTGTCGAGAATGTACGATGGGTAGATGAAGGCGAGGTCGTTACTTCGGGTGGCATTTCAGCGGGAATTGACATGAGTCTACACTTGGTAAGTAGGTTGCACAGCAAGGAGTTGGCCGAAAGAACGGCAAGGCAGATGGATTTTTCATGGGAAAAGAACTCCTGATCATGCCAGTGTTGGCGGCGTCTGGTGTATTTCATATTCGCCTTCATTTCGTAGCCGAACGTAGTATCAGAGTTCTCTGCGTTATGCATCGCACTCAGGAAATAAAATGTATATACAGAAAGTTTCGTCAAAGGATACGCTGACATTAAGAAATGAGCTCCTTCGCCCTGGAGAGGATATATCAGCGTGTATATTCGAGGGGGATAATGATCCCGGTACTGCTCATTTTGGCGCAATAGATGAAAAAAACAATGTCGTGGGCATTGCTTCGGTTTATCGCAAAAAAGAACCGTCGATGAAAACGGAGAACTCCCATCAACTCCGCGCAATGGCTACTGACTCTACGTGTCGCCGGAAAGGCGTCGGAAAGCTTCTATTAGCCGCGGCGGAAGAGTACGCTAAAGCGGAGGGCTCCTCTTTGATATGGGCAAATGCCAGAAGCGCTGCTATTGGATTTTATATTAAAGCGGGCTATAGTTTGGCATCTAATGAGTTCAACATTGAGGGTGTTGGTCCTCATTACCTTGTGATTAAACAAATTGTATGACAAGCGGCGCCTAGGCGGCGATCCACAACCAGAAATCGCGAAGGGATCTCCAGTCCGCGCGGCTTAGTAAACCAGGGAGTCAGAATGCGAAGGTTTAGTCTTTTATTAGCTATATCCTTAATGATGAGTTGTGCAAAAGGGAGCTTAGATGTTTTAGACCGTGACGATAATGTTATAGGCGAGTGCTCGGCAAACTTTTACTGGCATTGGCGCGGAGCACAGGCCTCTGTAGATTATCTTCTTTATGTTTGTGCTCAAGAGCATATTGACAAGGGCTATAGAGTATCAGACGAGTCAGTACTGAAAAATGACTATACGCTTCCGAAAGTGCCTAAAGGGGCATCGTGGAATAAGAGCGTCGCGCGAACGGAGTTCAAGAAGGAAAACATTTCAGAACGGGAGTATGGTTATATACTAGCCGCCATAGAGTACGAGTACTTTATAAGAAAAATGGAGGCTAAGGAGCAGCTTGAAAAGGGTTTCATCACGAAAGTAGAGTATGAGCAACTTCTTCTCGAAGCGGAAAGTGACTACTACGGCGAATAAGGGGGTCGCTGGGGTGGGCTAGAGGGCGCTATCTGATGCCAGAGTCGAAGAAGATAAGTCATTCGTCGAGGTAAAGAAATTTATAAGGTGAGCGTATGAAGGATTCGTTGCCAATGGGTATCGGAGTGGCTGTTGGCTTTGCGATTTATGACGTGGTTGTCTATGGGCTGGCTGACGCGGATTGGTATAGGGCTCTCTTTGTGGGAGTATTCTGCGTTATAGTGTTGACGCTCTTCAAGTCATTGAAGCGGTGGATCTCAAGGTGAATGAATCCTAAAGGAGTTCAACATGAAGAAGTGGAGCGAAACTCGAAAAATGGGAAAGAGAGCCTTTGTCTGGAAGACGTGGGTTTTCTTCTGGGGGGTGGGTACGGCGGTGGCATGGTCGCTCATCATGAACTTCATACAGCCCGCGGGCGCAGACCGTCTGCTGCCCCTTATTGGCTTTATCATATTCCCGCTGACGGGCTTTTTTGCGGGTAACGTCATGTGGGCTTTGAATGAAAGGAAGCACTCGGGCGAACCCCATAATGAGAAATCATAACCTGCTTGGCAGCTCGACGTCCACAGCAGCGCTTTATGCCAACCAAGGTGTCGCGGAATAAAAGTGTGGGAGCTGGACATGGATCGTTTATGTCTCCCTCTGTGTAAAGACGATAAGCTACCTAAAAGGGAATGAAGTATGAAAATACGGCTATTTAAAGAGCAAGATAGAGAGCCCGTCATCTCGCTTTGGCGAGCATGCGGGCTAACCCGCCCGTGGAACGATCCGGATAGCGATATATCCAGAAAGCTTGCGGTACAGCCCGAGCTATTTTTCGTCGGGGAGATTGAAAGCAAAGTGGTCGCCTCGGCCATGGCCGGCTATGATGGCCACCGGGGGTCAGTATTCTATTTGGCCGTCTCCTCCGAGTACCAGAACCGCGGATTCGGTAGGCTCCTAATGCAGACGGTTGAAGACGCTCTTAAGTCCCTGGGCTGTCCCAAACTCAATATAGTCGTTCGTAGCTCTAACGAGGCGGTTCTGGATTTCTACCGCCATCTCGGCTATACCCCTGACGATGTTGTGAGCGTCGGTAAAAGATTGATCCCAGATGGCTAGAGGGCGAGGCAGCGACCATCGTGTCGAGAATGCTGTAGGTGGAGGGGAAACGCTTTCGGAAAATCGTGCCTCCGCGCACGGAATCATGAAATTAATGGAGATAAAAATGAAAAGAATACAGGACATTCCCAGGTGGGTCTATTACGGATTACTGGGAACGAGTACGCGTGGGGCAGCCGTTCAGATGCTTATATTCGTGTTCGTTATGACCGCAGTCGCTGTCGGCGGAGCGGTGGTATCTGGAAAGTATTTCCTTCTGGTCACCCTTTTTCCTACTGCTTGGCACTGGATCGCCCTTTGTTGGGCGGACAATAATTCGGCTTGGGATAAAATAGGGAAGGGAGCGACTTAAGAACGCTGGGCGTCTTGGATAGCCAGTTGGCGTTCTGGTAGTGGCTTAGTACCATTCTAATAATATCAGTTATGGAGCATTGACAGTGAAGTTTAACTCCCCTCTCGTTCTTCTTATTCTGTTCATGGCAGGTTGCGGGGAAACCTCGAATAGAACCCTCAACGATACCGGCAATGAAGAGAGTAGCTATTACACGCCGGTCAAGGAAGAGTGCGCCCTACCTCTTGGCACGATATTCCAAGACTGCGTTTCCGAGGATTGGTTTCCCTCCTATTGGCGGTCGCCCGTTAAGGAGGGAAGTGGGCGCGAAGTTCGAGCCGATGAAGAGGTCGATCACTATGTTGAGGTGACGGTGATAGAGGCGGGCGAGAGCAGTCGCGGGAATGTTTTGGACGTGCAGTATGGCTACGAGCCCACCAATGCCTCGGTGCGCTTCAAGCCGGTGAGTCAGCCCTCCGGCTTTGTGGATTTGAGTGAGTTTGAAACGGGGAGTCTGCAGTTTGACATTCGCATTCGCGACTGGGGGTTCGCCACAGGTTTAAGTATGAAGGTGGAGTGCGGCTGGCCTTGTACCAGTGAGGCGATCAAGGTACCTCTTGCACCGCTGAACGAGTGGCGTCGCGTGGAAGTTCCCGTGGGTATGCTGGTGGAAAGAGGGTTAGACCTGAGTCGAGTCAACAGCGCCATCGATATCACGCCGACTTGGAACGCGTCTCAGGGCATTCACTATCAGTTGGACAACGTCCGCTGGGTGGACGAACCGGCGGACGGCCCCCTAGAGGTCTCGAACAGAAATTGGGCGAAGCTCGCCAAGAGGGATCTGGACTTTATCTACCACAAAGCGCTTGAGAATCATCCGGGCGCTATTGACACGCAGAATCCCGACTTTCGTGAATATCTTGATGATGGCTATGAGGCGGCCGTTGCCTCCGTGGGGAAGGTAGAAACCGCTCGGGATTACGCCGATCTCATACAAACGTACATGGATGGTTTCAATGATGGTCATTTTAAGGTGAGTTTCCACAGAATGCCAAGGGACGCCTTGGGGTTAAAGGAGGTCGAGCAGGCCTCGCTTAAAGTTCGGAACCGGCCCGAATTAGCGAGTATTGAACGATTGGAAGAGGGCATTTACTGGGTCTCTCTGCCGAGCTTTCAAATTCAATCACCGGATCACCGAGAGGCGATGGAACACCTTATCGACCGTTTGGGGAAACTCCCAGAAGACAGTGTGGTTGTGTTTGATGTTCGTTGGAATGGTGGAGGGAGTTCTGCCTGGGGGGTAAGGATTCTGGAAGCTCTCTACGGTTCTTCAGCCCTCGCCCGGCTGCGTATCCGGGAGGGGGAAATGGAACATTATTCCGAGTTCCGTGTGAGTAAAGGAAACGCAAATTACCACAGAAAAAGGGCCCTCAGTGTTGGCTCCAAGGACCCTCTTTATGAGTCAGCTAAGCGTCACTATCAGGGAATTAGCCTGGCCCTGCGTGAGGGTCGGGAGTGGTACTCGCCGAACTCCGACAGCGCTCTATCAAAGTGGTTGATGCAGCTTTGGTCGAATGTTGGGAGTGTTAACTCCTCCATAACGCCGGTGCTGGTCACTAGCGGCAGCTGTGTGAGCGCCTGCCTTGACTTTTCGGACCTGGTGGTGCGTTTGCCCAATGTACGCCATGTTGGCCGAGGGACCGGTTCAGATACTCTGTATATTGACGTCCGGTTGCCGCAGCCGCAGTTGCCGAGCGGGTTGGGGAAGCTGATGCTACCCATGAAAGTTTGGCGTAAACGGTTCAGGGGTCACAATGAAACCTATATGCCAGAGGCGAGGTACCCGGGGGATATTTACGATACGCCCGAGGTTCAGCAGTGGGTTCTAGACAGAATTTAACGGTTTATCGGGGCCGCGTTTTCCTGGCGAAGGCCGAATGCGTTTGTGCACACTCAATATTCGGGTTGAGGGCATGGGGCGAAAACGAAAAAGGGCCCGATTAGGGCCCTTTTTCCCGAAGTTTTCGCTCCGGTTTTTACTTACAGGTTGTGACTACTACTCCACAACAATCTCAAACAGCGCTCGCATGTTTTCCTTGGCGGCGACTGAATTCAAGGTTGTGGGAGAGGCTTCGTAGCTTCCCGGCCGGGTGCTGCCATAGCCGATAACGGATAACCGGTTCTCGGCGATGTCCCCTTCGGTAGTCAGGTAGTCCTTGATCACGTTCGCGCGCTGCTCACTGAGAGTCTGGTTGTGCTCAGCCGTTCCGGCGGCGGAGGTGTAACCGGCGATGCGCACCTTTGCCTTGGGGTTGTCCTGTAAGATTGTGACGCTTCTTTGAAGAATGCGCCGGGCTTCCGGGGTGATGGTGGATTTGTCAAAGTCGAAGTGAATGTCTTCAAACTCCAGAACGATTACCTCCGCTACCGGTGCGGTCTGAGTCGGTTCTGGCGCGGCGGCGCGATAGGGTTTCGCTTCTGTCTTTTCACCCAGTGCAAAGCTGATACCGAGGGTTGCGCTTAGGTTGTGGTAGCTGTCATCGAACACTCCCCCCACAAAGTGGTCTCGTACATCGAACCGCAGCGCAAGCCTGTCGGATACCCAGTACTTTACACCGGCACCCAGATTGAAGGCCGACATCTCCTTGTCCGAGATGCTGGGGCTGTAGTCAGCGGCGCCGTAGCCGCCGACGATATAGGGGGAGAATTTGTTGTCGGGCAGGAAGTGGTAGAGCGCATCCAGTTGATACAGCGTTAAATCTACATCATCGGTCGGGCTTCTGAACTGTCCTTCCTTGGCGCCGAAGATGGACGCGTCGTCCACTCCGCTGTTGACCATGGATACGGCGCCTTCCACCGCCCAGTGGCGAGTAAGGCTGTAGCCCAGGCGGATACCGTAAGTGGCTCCGTTCTCAAGGTTCTGATCGCTTTCGAAAACGTGGTAGCCCGCGAACGGGCTGATTTCTACTTGGCCGTCCTTGATTTCCGCGTGGGCGGGGATGGCGGCCAGCGCTGCCGACAACGCAACCAGTGGCAGCGAAGCCAGTGTCATTGCGGGGCGAATAGTGAATTGTTTCATGTTGTACTTCCTTCCAAGAAGCCCTGCTCATCAGGAGCCTGGCTTCGAACTACTGCGGGGATGGGGCTGGGCGTACCCAGCGCCTCATCTGTTCTTTTTACTGTTTCTATATCTTGTGAGGCTTATTCGGTGGGCACGGTGACGAGCGCTTCGTCCTGTATCACCACTTCGGCGCCTCGTGCCAGAGCCCGGCCTTCCATGTCGGTGCCGGTGTTAACCGTGACGCCGATGAGTGCCAAAATGGTGCCGGCGAAATCCGAGTTGGTGCCGCCGATGGTCGCGGAGCTTTGAGCCACCCAGAACACGTTTTTGGCTTGGGCACCGTTTTGCAGAATCATGTGGGTGTCGCCGCCAATGGTGTCGATGGTGGATTCCGACTGGAAGATGAACACCGCATCATTGTCGTTGCCGCCATCCAGCGTGATGGTGCCACCGGCCGGAATGGCGATGGAGCTGCCGGACCAATACAGACCAGGACTATAAACGCCGTCGGCATTGCCACCACAAGCCGCAGAGGGGTTGGTGGTAAGCACACCAGAGTCGATTAGCGTACAGACGTTGGTGGTACGGTTGGTCGCTTCGTTGTAAGCCGCTTCCAGCGCGGTTATCGCCTCTTCCGCCGTGACGGTGCCGATCTCAATAACGCCGCTTACCGTCGTGGTATCACAACCGATGCAGGCGCCTGCCGGGAAGATGCCCACGTTGCCATCAACACGCAGCCCAGTGGTGCTGTCAGGGCCGCCACCCAGGGTGACGCCGGTGTTCGAAAGCACACCGTAGGGTTCGGTCGCGCCCAGAGTAATGGTTTGCTGGCAGAATGAGTCGCTAGTGGTAAAGCTCCATACCAGATCCTCTTCCAAAGAGTTGCCGTTTACATCTTCCACCTCGGTGGTAATGGTCGCGGTATATTCCAGGTCCGGGTTCAAGGCTTGCGCCGGCGTAAAAGTGGCGGTGGTGCCGCTCTCATCAAGGCTGACGTCGCCGTCCACGGTGAAGGTGTTGGCCGTTTCAGCGAGTGTAAAGGTGGTTGCCGGAGACACAATGGTGGACGGCTCGAGCGGCTCATTGAAGGTCGCGCTAGGGCTTTTATTGGTGCAAACGCCGGTGCCCGCTTCCACTGGGTTGGTCTCGGTGGGTGTGATGGGCTCAGACACTGTATCGTCGGTGACCGTCGTGAAGCTCCACTGATGGTCGCTGGCCAGCCCCTGTCCGGTCTCACTCTGAGCGCTGGTTGTGACAGCGGCGCTATAGGTGGTGTCGAATTCCAGTTCATTCGCGGGCACGAAGGTCGCAGTCATGTTGGCGACGGAGTAAGTTACTTCGCCCGCCACTGAGGCGCTATCCGGCCCTGTAAGGGTAAAAGATGAGCCAGTGATGGAGGCTTCATCCATTGCCCCATTAAAAGTAACGTTGACCGCTGTGGAGGTAGTCACACCCACGGCTTCATTAACGGGCGTTGTGCTGGTGACCGTTGGGGCGTCTGGCGTGTCGGTTCCGGTGTTGGCGTCGGTGTCCCACTCTCCGCCGCCGCAGCCAGCCAAAAGGCCCAGGGTTAGAAGCGTCGCAGCCCAGGCTGATGTCTTGGTGTAGTATTCAAAGCTTTTCATATTGGTCTTCCAGTTGATTCAAGCGTGACTTTTGAGCACGCGAGCGGGGGCCTTAGCCTACTTTTTGGGTACGCGTTAGCACCTGATGTTTGTCAAGGTTGGATAACTGCATTGGAACGTTGAACACCGACGGGGCGAGCGTGGAACCCAGAGTGGGGATCGCCGTAGCCTTAATCGTGGTTCGGTTCCAAGGGATGGATGTTGTTTGGAAGAGCGCCTTTCGGCGTTGGTGAGGCCGCCTTGTTCTTCGGCTAAGTACCCTTATACGCCCTATTTCAGCAAATAGGTAAATTATGTTGAGATGGCACCAAAGTCGGCTGAAGGCCTTACGCCGGGTTCAAGCCCCCTTGCCGTCAATCGGTTCTATACTCCATATTGAAGGCGTGAGGTTATCGGTCGTATTCCCGGCACGAGACCACGTTCCGCCTTTGGCGCAGAGGTCCCGAGTTTGAAAACCGCAGCACAAATTCCCCTGGACGGTCGCGAGTACGGCATGTCCCGGCTGTTAACCGAGGTCTTCGACCTGCGCGAAGGCACCTTGGCCACGGTGCTTCAGCGCTTGCTCCAAGCGGCACGTATGCATATGGGCATGGATGTGGCGTTTATCTCAAAACTTGAACAGGGCCTGCGTAGGTTTTATTACGTGGACCAAGCCCAAGGCGTGGATTTGCTGAAAGTAGGCGATAGTGACCCACTGGAGGAAAGCTATTGTCAGAAAGTGGTGGAGGGCAGTCTCCCGGAGTTAATGTGCAATGCCCAAACCGTGGAAGAGGCGAAAAAGCTTGAGGCGACAGAGGCGGTGGGGGTAGGGGCTCATATGAGCATTCCCATTCGGTTGCGGGATGGATCGGTATTTGGAACCTTCTGTTGTTTTAGTTTTCAGGCGGACTACTCGTTAAATGAGCGGGATCATGCGCTAATGACGGTGTTCGCTGAAATTGCCGCCGAGCTGCTGGAGAAAGATGTGCAGCGTGCCAAGGAAGAGGAGCAAACCCGCAGAAAAGTCGATGCCCTTCTGGCAGAAGATGGCGTCGCCATGATGTGGCAGCCGGTCGTCGAAATGGTTTCTGGGCGTATCATCGGCGTGGAGGCCTTGGCTCGGTTCCCCTCCGCTGAGGGGATGGGGCCGCCGCAGTGGTTTGAGGAGGCGGCTAGTGTGGGCCTCGCCAACGAACTGGAAGCGCGTGCGATCGCCAGCGGCTTGGAGATTTTGGGGAGCTTGCCTGCAGATCAATACGTGGCTTGCAATGCCAGTGCCCAAGCCGTCTTGAAGGGCGATATCTTCGATTTGCTGGTTGAGGCACCTCTATCCCGAGTGGTGCTTGAAATTACCGAACACGACATAGTCGCGGACTACCGCGCATTGTGTGATGCGATTGCCCCGCTGCGGCGACGAGGGATGCGTCTGGCCATAGACGATGCCGGGGCCGGCTACTCCAGCTTTCGGCATATTCTTCGGCTGCGCCCGGACATCATCAAGCTGGATATGAGCCTTACCCGACATATCGATTCCGATTTAGGGCGGCGCGCATTGGCCGGCTCCCTCGTGACCTTTGCCCGGGAAATCGGCTGTAAATTGATTGCCGAGGGGGTGGAGGCCGAAGGGGAACTACAGATGCTGGCCCAGCTTGGGGTAGAAGCCGCCCAGGGGTTTTACCTGCACAGGCCCAAACCAGCTCGGGACCTGACTCAAATTCTAGCCCGCCAGGCCTGACCCGAAACGCCGTTTCATAACCACTTAATGGTGCCGGAGACGGCAATTCTTCTGCGTTTAATGGCAACGGAAATTCTGTGGGTACCTCAGAATATCACTCACTCTCGCCAACAATCAGGCGCAAATCACTTGTTTTGGTGAGAGCCCTCGAATAGACTTCGGGGGCGCCAGGAAGGCAATGCCGGCGCCATCGTATGTATTATAAAAATATCTTAAGGAGAATTCCAAAAATGACTCAATTAAACCTTTGGGGCTGCCTTGCGCTTTTATTGCTTGTCGGCTGTGGTGGTGGTAGCGGCTCCACCCCGGATGAAGAGACTCCAGCGCCCGAGAATACCGCACCCTCTGCAAACGCCGGTGCGGCGGCCACGGTAGCGGGGGGCACGGTCATCCCGCTGGACGGGTCCGCCTCCTCGGACGAGGATGGAGACGAACTGACTTACGCTTGGTCTCTTGACGCCGCCGCTACCGCCTATTTCCTCGCGGAGGACGGCACGCTAACGGAAACGTTGGAATCCGCTACTGGAAAGCTTCTAATCCCCGCGAGCCAGGCCGGTGAGGACATCACTGTCAGCCTGGAAGTCAGTGATGGCACTGAAACCGCCTCTGACACCGTCACTTACTCAGTGGAGCCCTGTACAGAACAAAGCGGCTACGTTTTCACTGAATGTGTTGACCCTATCTGGCAAGGCCCAATGGCGTGGGACGTTAACTTTCTCGAAGTATCCGAGAACTTTGGCTATTACGGTGGCGACACCGACAACCATGTCCGGTGGGACTTGGTGGATGCTGAAGGCGACAACCGTGGACGGGTGTTCGATGTCACTTTCAACAAAGAGAACTGGAACGGGTCTTTCCGAATCGTCCCTGCTGGTCGCGTCCTAGACGCCGACACGAGTGTGGATAT
Organism: Marinimicrobium locisalis; assembly: GCF_039822625.1. NCBI lineage: Bacteria > Pseudomonadati > Pseudomonadota > Gammaproteobacteria > Cellvibrionales > Cellvibrionaceae > Marinimicrobium > Marinimicrobium locisalis. The sequence continues at coordinate 110,748 of NZ_JBDLLG010000015.1, read as the reverse complement.
GAGCTCGTACGAAGGTGGGAACCTGGTTTTTGACCTTCGGGTGGTGGAGCCCACCGACGCCGACATTTATGTGACGGCAGAGTGTATATACCCCTGCGAGGCGACGCCACGCCAGGTTTTGCCAGCGACAGATGGAAGCTGGTCTACCATTTCTATTCCACTGGCGGATTTCGAGGGAATGGATTGGTCTAAAACCAGCATCCCCCTCTCTATCTATCCTGAGTGGGGCGCTCAGACTGATGTTCGTTTTCAGGTGGATAATATTCGCTTTGAAAGTGCATCCTGTGTAGAAGAAGAAAACGTCATCTTCGACGAATGCCTGGGTCCTGAGTGGCACACGATGGCTGCCGTTGACAGCGACACCATCAATGAATCGGGTGAGTATCTTTCGGGCAATACCGACAACCACGTTCAATGGAGCGAAGCGTTCTCCGGTAGCCCCGAACGCGGAGATATTCTCGCGGTTCAGTTCACCAATGAGGCGACCGGTGGGCATTTTTACGTGCGCACTGAAAGTAGGCAATCCTCCAATGACATGTCCGCTTATATCAACGGGGCGCTGGTGTTCGACATCAATGTTCAGGAATATGGTTCCAATACCGATGGAATCGTCGTGCGTGTGGACACTTGGTGGGACGGCGAAACCAGCGATGAAATATTGTTGCCGGAGGTGGCGACTGGCGAGTGGGCCACGATTGAAATCCCCGTGTCGGACTTACTGGTCGGCGGCGGCCTGGACATTGCCGATGTTCTTGCCGGGTTCTCCATTTGGCCGGCTGGAGACCAGCGCGGTGACCAGAAAGGCGTAGAAATTCTGCTGGACAACATTCGCTGGGAGATGCAACTTAGCGAGTAAACGCCATTAAAAGGCGCTCTAGTCAGAGCGCCTTTTTCATTTTCCTTCCCCGCTAAACGTCCTCGCCCAATCACGAGCGCCCCTCTTATAGGCCAAGCCAACTGCCACCGCATTTGAGGCGTGTCACCTTAGTGTTTCGCAAGCTTCAAGGACGTCGGTAAAGGGCGTTTCGGCCAAAGCGCCGAAGCGGGCGTGCCGGCTAAGCTTCGCACGACTGGCCTTGGGGCTGGTGATGCCGCATAGAAAACGGGCGAGCTGGCGGGGCTGAGTAAGTGCCGAGTGCTGCTCGGCAGCCACCTCCCGCACAATCTCAAGGTCGACAGGCTCGCTTTGGCGAGGTGGCAGGTTATGGTTGTGACCCAGACAGCCGCTGCACCGGCCGCAGGGTTGTTCCAGGGTTTCCCCAAAATATTGCATCAGAGGCTGCTGCAGGCAGCCCGATGTTTGCGCCCAGTCGCAAACGCCCTGTAGCCGGTCGATATCGCGCTCCTCCCGTTCCCGAAAAAGCTGTGCCATTTTGGCGATTAGCGCCTCCCTATTCTCAGGGGCCTGTTCCAGGCGGTAGCCCTGGCGTAGGCCGGCTACTTTCATTTCGATCATTCCTTGTTGTTCCAGGTAGTTCAGGGCCTTGATGATTCTCAGTTGGGGCTCATCCAGTTGCTCGGCCGCTTCCCGAGGCTTGAGGGTCAGCCAAGTGCGCCCGGCCTTGCCCGTGGCAAACAAGCGCTGTAGAAACGCCGCTCGCGATGAATCAAACCGGGATAGTAGTTCGCCTTCGCCCTGGGCGAAGGCGACTTTGTACTCGGTATAGAAGGGCGCGGTGGCGGTGAGAATACCTTCCAGTTCCAGGTAGGTCAGCAGGGTGTTGAGCACCAGCGGGCGGACGTCGAACTGTTGCGACAGTTCATAGTTAGACAGGTCAAAATGCGCTGGTTGATCGCACAACCAGTGCACCAGCTCGGCGAGCGCTTGAGGGTCCGGCGTGTCGCCGTAGGTGAAATTCTCCAGCACGGTCAGGTCGTCCCGGCAGGCCAGCAACTGGCACTGGGAATCGCCCCCGTCACGACCGGCACGCCCGATTTCCTGCATGTAATTTTCCAGAGACTTGGGCAGGTTGTAGTGGTAAATGGCCCGAATGTCGGACTTGTCGATACCCATGCCGAAGGCAATGGTGGCCACCACAATGGGCGTTTCGCCACTCATAAAGGCATCCTGCGTCGCGCTGCGCTCCTCATCTTTCAGCCCGGCGTGGTAGGGCCGGGCCCGGAAACCCTGTTGGCTCAGAAAGTTGGCCACCGCGAGTGCGGTTTTTTGCAGGGTGACGTACACAATGGAGGGCTCGGCCGGCCGGCTTTTGAGCCGCTCCAGCAAACGTGCCTGGCGTTGGTCAGCGGTGCAGGGCGTTACGCCAATTTGCAGATTGGGCCGATAAAAACCGGTCTGGATGTGATCCCGCGGTGCTATACCAAAGTTCTCGCGGATCTGTTCGGCCACTTTTGGGGTGGCGGTCGCGGTCAGTGCCAGCACTCGCCCGGTGTTCAGAGTGCGCGCCAGTTGCGCCAGCTTGAGGTAGTCGGGGCGGAAGTTGTGGCCCCACTCAGAGACGCAGTGGGCTTCATCCACGGCCATCAGGCTGATATTCAGGCGTGCCAGCCGGGCGAGGAAGCGTTCGTTGGCGAGCCGTTCCGGGGCGACATACAGCAATTTTAGCTCACCCCGTTCTATCGCCCGGTAAATCGCCTGAACCTCCTCCCCGGTTCGGCTTGAGTCCAGGCGTGCGGCAGGCACGCCCAGGGCATTCAGGGCGTCCACCTGGTCCTTCATAAGCGCGATCAGGGGTGAGACCACCAGGGTCAGGCCGTCGAGCATTAGTGCCGGTAACTGGTAGCAAAGGCTTTTACCGCCGCCGGTGGGAAAAATCGCCAGGGCGGACCGGCCTTCCAGAAGCGTATGGATAACGTCCTGCTGGCCCGGGCGAAAAGCGTCGAGTTTGAAAGTGTCTTGCAGAATGTGCTGCGCGCCGTCCATCACATCGGCTCCCTGTGGGTGAATGACCACCTAGTGTAACGCAGCAAACAATATTGAGGGGAGCAGCAGGGGGTAAAGGCCGGTGCGCACCTAACCGGAAAGTCGAGGGAGTGAACCGGCCCGCAACCGGGCCGGCTTTACTCTTAAGCGGGTTCAGCACCCTCCGCCGCACTGATGTCAGCGGTCATCTGGCTGAATATCGCTTCCAGCCCCCGGTAGTTTTCCTTGAATACCGAAATCATGTGCTGGCTCGCCGGGTCCGGGAAGATGTCCTGCTCGCCCCGCTCAAGCGCCTGGAGAGTGTTTGCCGCCGCGACGTCGGGCGAGGTTTTGTCGAAATCCGAACCGGCGGTCATGTCGGTGTCGATGGGGCCCGGGTTGACGGTAAAGACGTCAATATTGTCCGAGGCAAGCTCGATACGCAGGCCCTGGCTCATGGATAGCAGAGCCGCCTTGGAGGCGCAATAACCCCCCAGCACCGGCAGGTTGGCGAAGGCACCGATGGAGGTGACGTTGACCAGTGCCGTGTGCCGCTCGCTCCGGGCGTTGGATCTCAGGGTGGGTATCAGAGCCTGGGTGATCGCCAACGGGCCGTAATAATTGGTGTCCATGTCTCGCTTCACTTCCGAGCTCGGCGTGGTGGTAAAGGGGCCGGCCGCGATGATGCCGGCATTGTTGATCAGCAGAGTGAGGTCGGTCACCCGTTCGGCAACGGCGTGGATGTGCCCTGCGTTGGTGATATCCAGAGGCACCACTTCCACTCGGGGGTCAGTGAACTCGGGCATGCTGCTCGGGTTGCGGCAGCCGGCGTAGACTTTCTTGATGCCCTGGGCCAGTAGGGATTTGACCAACGCCAGACCGATGCCGCGGTTGGCCCCGGTAACCAGAGCGGTGTGCTGGGAAAAGTTCATGTTGTACTCCTTTGCGTTCAAAAAAGGACCGGTCGGTCCATAAATGGGCGAAAGAAAAGCGAGCTGCTTAAAGCTCGCCTTCATTGCCCGTTTGCGTGAGCCGTTAGCTCAAAAGCCTTTCCACCATTTGCAGGCAGTCTCGGCGTTGTTGCGGGGTAAAACTCATGCGCTCCATTACCTTCAGGCCACAAATCAGCGCAAAAACCTGATTGGCGACCGCATCTGGCTCCCGCCCTTTGGGCAGCTCGCCGTTTTCCGCCATCGCCCGGCAAGCCTGCTGCATAATCGCGAGCGCCTTGTCCCGGCGCTTGAGTAGCATCGGCCCGGCCCGGGGGCTCTCGGCCCCCAGCTCGCAGGCGCTGTTCACCAGCAGGCAGCCATTTGGGCCGTCTTCGCTGTGATAGCTGGCGGTGGCCTCCACTAGGTCCAGCAAAAACTGTTTGGGCGATTTCGCTTGCGCCAGGGTGTCGCTCATATAGCCCGCCGTCATTTCCCCGTAGCGGTCCAGGCACAGGTTAAACAGCGCATCCTTGGAGCCGAATGCTTGGTAGAGGCTGCTTTTGGATAGCCCCATAGTGGCCATTAGCTGACTGGTAGAGGTGCCTTCATAGCCTTGGGCCCAGAACAGCAACATGGCTTGCTGCAAGGCTTGTTCGGGGTCGAACTGCAGCGGTCGACCTCGGCCTGTGGAGGCAGATTTGGCCATAATGTCTCCAATTGAGGTGATAATAGAACCGTTCAGTCCAATAATCAAGTATTGCGTTGAAGCCAAAGGGGAGCATTGTAGCGACTCTGTGGCTTCGGTGGGCTCTTCCCGTCAACCCAAAGCGATATTTGAGTAGCGTCCTGGAATTGTTTTTGCTACTTTGTTATATAAAGTATAGGCAGCTATTCGATATATTTATGTCGAATAACAAGGCCCAAAGTTCGTGATAGTGATTATATTCATTGGGGTTGCTGAGCCCGGCTACGGTATAGGCGTGGGGACTGGCTGCCCTCGCCTATGACTGCAATAACCGACAAACGGTGCTGAAGATGAATCGAGGTGGACGGCCCATCAAGTTTATCTCTAAGTTGGAGGCGGCCTTGGTCGTCATGGCCTTGGTGTCGGTGGCCATCATCCTGATCCCCTCTGAAAGCCTCCGTACCTCGTTGACAATAAACCCCACCGACTATCCCGCCACCTTGGTGGATGATGCCTACTCGGGTGGTAATAGCGAAGTGCGCTGGCTGGACCGCGATTCCCAACGCTGGGAGTGCGAGCTCGGCCGAGGCGCCAATGATCCTTATTGCAGCCTTCAGCTCGATGTCACCAATGCCGAAGGTCAAGGCTTGGACTTACGTCGCTTTGACACCGTGACCATCTGGACGGATTACCAGGGCAGCGCCAAGCATATGCGTTTCTATCTTCGCAACCGACACTCCAACTACTATGATCCGAGCAATAGCATTACCACCAAATACAATGCGGTGGAACTGCTGGTGGATGAGTTGGCCACCGGCGTGGCCGTGGACATGAAGAACGACTTTTCCGTTCCTTCCTGGTGGCTCATTCGCTGGGAAATACCCCTGGCATTCTCCCATCCGGAATTCAATGAAGTTTCGGTGATAGAGGTTCAGACCGGTTCCACCGTCCGCTCGGGAACGCACGAAATTCAGCTACAGAAGGTCGTTTTCAGTGGCCCTCTGATAGAGCAGAGCGTTCTGTATCAAGGTGTCATTATAGTGTGGGCCATCATCATTTTCGGAATGCTCATTTCTCGTTTACTGAATATGAGGTCGGCCCTGAATCGTCAGCGGCAATACCAAGAGGAGCTGCTGGCAATTAACCAGTCCCTGAATCTTAAAAGCCAGCGTTATAAAGACATGGCAAAAACCGACGCCCTGACCGGTTTGCCTAATCGTGTGGGTATTCGGAATATGCTACACAAAGGCTTAATGGATTGGCGCAACCACGGCGCGCCTTTCGCCTTCGTGATTATTGACCTGGATAACTTCAAACAGATTAATGACACCTATGGTCACGACATAGGGGACAGAATTTTGAAAGATGCCGCCCGGCTTATGTCCAACCGGGTTCGCCGAAGCGATGCCTTGGCCCGATGGGGCGGTGAGGAGTTTGTACTGGTCTGTCCGGACACCACGCTTGAACAGGCAGAGCAAGTGGCCGAGAACCTCCGGGCCGAGCTAGAGCATTCGCTTGTCCATGAAGGGGAGAGCATTACCGCGAGTTTCGGTGTGGCATCCATGGATGATGCCAATTTGGATCATTTGTTTAAAAAGGCCGATACCGCTCTGTACAAAGCAAAAGATCTCGGACGAAACCGGGTCTACAGTGATAAAAGTTCTGAATCGCTCAGGTGATTCAGGAGGAGGTGATGTGAATCGCAAAGAGCGCGACGCCGCGCGGGGAAGAAACGATTACGATGCCTCGCCAGCGGATCTATCCAGCCCCGAGGTATATTCCGGCTCGGGAAGGGTGTATGACCGGCTGAGCAGAGAACTGGTTCTTATTTCCTTCGGTTTTGTAATGATAGTTGTGCTTGCATGGGCGGTAATGTCCGGCGCCCTGACCGATGAAGAGGGAAAGCGTTCTGGCACCAATTGGCTGGGGGTGGCGCAGGTTCGGCTAAAGGAGAATCGGTTAACGGAGCCACCTGATGACAACGCCCTGGATGCCTACCTCCAAGCCCAGGAGCTGGCGGTCGGCTCTTCCGCCGTGAAGAGCGGGTTGGAAACCATTCCAAAGCGTTATTTGGCCATGATCAATCGCTTGATTGACGCCGGAGACCTGGAGTTGGCGGAGAAGACATTGGGGTCGGCCGCTCGAGTGATTCCTCATGCCTCCGACGATTATGCGTATGCCTTGGCCGAGGCTCGTGCACGATTGGAAAACGCGGTCCGGGAAATGTCGCAGCGGCGACAGGCGGCAAGGTCCACGGCGGAAAACTACGAGCCTCTAACGGTGTTTCAGGACTATCTTAAGGACGGCACCTTGGGCCCCAAAATGGTAGTGATTCCGGGCGGCACTTTTGTGTTGGGCTCACCTGAGGATGAGCGGAATAGAGATCCGGATGAAGGACCCGCGCACCCCGTTTCCGTCGAGCGCTTCGCCATGGCGCAAACCGAGACCACCTTCGCCGAATACCGCCGGTTTGCCGAAGAGGCCGGCTGGGCGCTGCCCGACGATTACGGCTGGGGGCACGGCCAGCAGCCCCTGATCAATGTCAGTTGGGTAGAGGCCAAGGCCTACGCCGCTTGGCTAAGTGAACAGACCGGCTTTCGCTACCGCCTGCCTACTGAAGCAGAATGGGAGTACGCGGCCCGGGCGGGTACCACGACCCCATTTATTGCCGGGAACTGCTTAACGCCCGAATACGCTAATCTAGACTTTCGGGCACGGTCCGAGCAGTGTCCCGGTATTCCTGTGAACGCGGGCAAAGCCGTGGCTGTGGCCGGTCACAAGCCCAACCCTTGGGGGTTGCATAACCTGTACGGCAACGTACGGGAGTGGGTGCGCGATTGCTGGGAGCCCCGCTATGACCCTCTGACTGATGGCCGTGCCAGCTTTTCCGGTGAGGGAGGCACTTGTGGGGTGAATGGCGACAGGGTTTTGCGCGGGGGGGCATGGCCTTCGCCAGCCAACAGTGCCCGAACGGCCAACCGCTACGCCATGGCTGAGCAGGAATGGTCCAGCGGTGTTGGTTTTCGCTTGGTCAGAGAACTGGATTGAGGCCCGGCATGCCGGACTTCGCTATACGATAACCGACAGGCGGTGTCGAACATGACTTTAGGCGGGCGGCCCCTCAAATTTATCTCTAAGCTGGAAGCAGCTTTGGTGGTCATGGCTTTGATTTCCGTGGCTATTATTCTGATCCCCGCCGCAAGCTTGCGCACCTCGTTGACAATAGTTCCCACTGAGTATCCGGCGGCCTTGGTTAACGACGCCTTCACCGGTGGTAATAGCGAAGTGCGCTGGCTGGATCGGGAGGCGCAGCGCTGGCAATGCGAAATCGGCCAAGCGTCTCCCGAGCCTTATTGCAGCTTACAGCTCGATGTGACCGATGCCAACGGCCAAGGGCTGGACCTCCGTCGCTTTGACACCATGACCGTCTGGGCGGATTATCAGGGTAACGCCACGCACATGCGCATTTACCTACGCAATCGCCACCCCAATTACTATAAGCCGGGCATTAGCATTAGCACCAAATTCAATGCGGTGGAAGTTCTTGTGAAAGATTTGGCGGCCGGCCTGGTGGTGGATATGAATAATGATTTTTCGGTTCCCGACTGGTGGCTGGTTGGGGGAGATATACCCCTGGCGTTCTCTCGTCCGGAGTTCAACGACATTTCCCTAATAGAGTTTCAGACTGGCTCCACCGTCCGCTCTGGGGTACATGAAATCCAGGTTCAGAAAATCGTGTGGAAGGGGCATTTGATTGAGCGCACCGTTCTCTATCAAAGCGTCATTATCGCTTGGGCCCTTGCCATTCTCGGAATGCTTGCTTATCGCGTTCTGAACATGAGGTCGGATCTGAACCGTCAGAGGCAGTACCAGCAGGAATTGCTGGCGATCAATCGGTCCCTGAACGTGAAAAGCCGGCGCTACAAAAATATGGCGAAAACCGATGCCCTGACCGGCCTGCCCAATCGCGTGGGCATTCGGAACATGTTGCACAAGGGGTTGACGGATTGGCGCGACAACGGGGCGCCTTTCTCATTTGCGATTATTGATCTGGATAACTTTAAGCACATTAATGACACTTACGGCCACGATGTCGGAGACAGAATTCTGAAAGACGTCGCCCGGCTTATGTCCAACCGGGTTCGCCGAACCGATGCCGTGGCCCGTTGGGGCGGTGAAGAGTTTGTATTGGTCTGCCCGGACACCACGCTGGAGCAGGCGTTGCAAGTCGCCGAAAATCTTCGGGCGGAGCTGGACCAGTCGCTCAGCCATGACGGCCTGAACATCACGGCAAGTTTCGGGGTGGCCTCCATGACAGAGCCAAATCTGGACTCGCTGTTTAAGAAGGCTGACAATGCGCTTTACAAAGCAAAAGAGCTTGGACGTAACCGCGTATGCAGTCAGCTGGAACCCTAACAGCTTGCTCCAGTGCATACCGTGGCCCCGCCGCCGAAGAAGCCACCCGCAAACAGCTTCACGTAAAGGGCCTCCTCGCTCCGGTAGTAACTGGTGGAGCCGGCGGCTCGCAATGCCGCCAGGCTTTCCTGCTCGGTGCCGGTACTCACCGCGCTGAACTGGGGAAAGCGCAGCAGCACCCAGGAGTCGCTGGCCCCCTCACGGGCGGAAATACTGAGTGAGTCCACGGCATTTTCTGTGGTGACTTCAACCTCCGTGCCGTAGCGAATCGTGGTCTCCCGGCTCGACATTCCGCCGAACGAGGTCCCGTGGATGTCGAAGCTACCGCCATTGCCGGTTCTCTCCACCGTCACGATACCGGGGTCTTCGTTCGAGCCGCCGCCGAATCGGCCGTTGAACGTCAGTCGTCCGTAGTCCCCCTGGCACACGGCAGCGTTCCAGCTGGCCTGGATCATGCAGTCGGTCGCATCGGTGAAGAAGGGGTCATTAATAACGATGTAGGCACCGGCGATTCCCCCCACCGAGCCGTCCAAGTCCTGGAAAACCGCGCTGCGGTAACCGTCGGCATGGTCGTTGTGAAAAGCCCATTCGCTCCGGATTTGTGGAAACAGCACCGGCTTGGCGTTATCGAATACGGCCCCTTCCGCCGAGTTGTTGGTGCTGACGGCAAAGTCGGTAAAGAATAAATAGGAAATGGCCCCTGCCTCGCGCGTGGAATTGGCCTCGAAGTTGCGAAAGGTGACGTTACTAAAACGGTTGGTAAAGTCATAATACTCGTAGCCGTGAATGGGGTAGCTGCTGGAGCGGTGGGGCAGGCTGCGGCCATAGTCCCGTTCCGCCTGTGAGGTGGGGGTTCCCTGGTTCTCGGTTTCACCCACAATCAATGAGTCCATCAAGTCGGAGCTGCCGGAGGCGTGGGTGAAACCAATGGCGTTGTCCGCCAGCGCGAAGTTTACGAACTCATGGTTAAAGCCGCGCGCCCAAACGCCATTGTTGCGGTTCTTGTAGGCGGTGAAGTCCTCCATGCGGGTGATCAGTCGTTCGCTGCTGGTATCGGTCGGGTCCGCATAAGCCTCATGGTTATTGCCCGAGATGGGGAAGGTGCCGTCGGGGTTGGGGCCGCGGTCGAACATCATGCCGTCGTAGTTGGAGTGGGCAACGTTACCGGTAAAGGCTCTCAGCGCCGTGCGGCGAGGCCATATCGCCGCGCCTTGCTCGGTGCCCTCAAAAGCGCCCGTCGGGTGTTCCGGCAACGCGAGCCAGAAGCCAATGGCTTCCGAACCCGCCGCCACGTTATTGCGGAAAATGTTATCGGGGTTGGTGATCCAGAAGGTGGAGGCATTGTTGTCCGAAGGCAGCAGAATGTCATCGGCGCTCTGGTTAAAAGGCCTACAACGGCGCGTCGGGTGGCACTTGGTCTGAATGCCCAAGTTGCTCACGAACTGGTTCCCGGTTTCGGCGCCGTCTTCCAAAAAGAAACAGTGCCCGACATGATCAAAGGCCACATTGTTTTCCACCCGGACATTGTTGGTGCCGTGAACCGTTACGCAGCGGTTATAACTGTGGTGAATGGCCGAGTTCTCGATAAACTGTCCATCAGCGTCACCCATCAGGTGCCAATGCACCGGGTAGCGTCCATTGTTCAGGTGTTGTCCCATCCGGTACAACTCTACGCCCGACATCTCAATCTGCCCGGGGTTCATGGCCATGACATGGCCGCCCTGGTAATCATTCTCGGAGTCCGCCGACGACTGAACACGAATGTTGCGCGTGAGCAGCCCCACTTCACCGCGCTGGTCCACCCCCTCGGTAACAGCGCCATAGTGCATGTATTCTAAGGGGCCATCCAGAGTCAGGGTGTCGCCATCCACGCCGGTGATGGTTTTCTGTTCCGCCTGGCGTGAATCGAAATCCGTGGAAGCGAGCACAAGCTCATCACCCACACGCCATTCGGAAGCGTCTTGGACTCGGACGGTGGTATCGCCCACGCTGGCGGTTTGGGCCAGCTGTGACCAGGTGTGGGTGCGATTGCCGTACAGCTTGAGCGCGCCGTCCACAACCATAATCCCCCGATCCCCCATGCCTTCGACATTCTCATCAGGCTCATTATTCACCAGCGTAATGATGGCCTGACGCCCAAAGGGGGCCGTTTCGGTGCCGATCTGTAGCAAACCGCGCACCAATATCCAGTCGGTTGTCAGCTCCAGGTCGGCCTCGCCGAAGGTGAGCCCGCCCTCAATGGTAAGGCTGCGCAGCACCGGCGGGGTCACGTCAAGGGTTACGTCCATGTCCTCGCGAATGACCACCGCCTGCCCCTCCCGAGGCACCTCGCCGCCGGGCCAGGTGTCGGGATCGGACCAGAGACCGGCCCCTGCGGGTTCTTCCGCCTCGCTGGAGCGGCTACTTTGACTGCTGCTACTACTGGCTAACACGCTGCTTGAAGACGAGGCGCTGGCGGCCGCAGAGCGCTCGCTGGAGGAGCTGCCTGCCGGTGGTGCCTCCAGAGAAGACGAGCTGTGGGAGGAGCGAGCGAGGGAGCTCTCGGAAGAGGCCGTGCTCATACTGGACGAAGAGGGAGCGCTGGTGGTTAGCGCCGACGATGAGGAGCCGCCAAGGGGGGAGGCGCTGCTACTCGACGATAGGGCGCTGGAGGAGGAAGCACCTGCATCGGTTTCGTCCTCGTTGCTGCCATCGTCACCACCACAAGCGGTTAGCGCAAGCAGTAAGGCTAGCAATAAAGGTTTTCGTGCCAATATCAGCATTGGGTCGCTCCTAAGGCCGGTCGTGTTGGCAAAGAACACTTTGGTTTTGCGGGGTGATCAAAGGCTCGTGCCGTTTTGGAATTGGGATTTTTGAGGCGGCAAGTGTAGAAACAAAGGAATAAAGACACTGAGACGGCGATCCCGTTATAGAAGAGAAATGGTTCTTCGACGAACTTGTATTCCGAATTTGCGAACAGATAGCGGTAGCGGGTGAGAAGTGGTAGCCGGACCCCATTTGTCAGTTGGTGGTTAAGTGACTTTTCACTCTCGGAAGGGTTTCCTCTGGATTTTGCCCCCCAAAAAAGGTTATCTTGTGCCATAAACCATAACCAATGGATATCTGGGCTTCCGCATGCAGGACTATGACCTCTTCACCTACTGGTTCATCGGCGGCGTCGTGCTGATGTTGCTGGAATTCCTCTTGCCTGGCGGCATCGTTTTCTTTCTGGGCCTTGGCGCCACGCTGGTTTCTCTACTTCTCTATACCGGCCTTATCGAAGGCTGGATACAGGCCTTCACCGCCTGGTTTGTGGGCTCGCTACTGTTGTTGTTTGGGCTGCGAGGCGTGGTGCAGAAGCTGATTCCGGCCCAGGTTGAGCGCGGCCGCACTGACGAGGACCTGGACGCCTACGACCAGATTGCGCAAGTGGCCGAGACCATTCCCGCTGGCGGCGAGGGGCGCATCACCTTCCGGGGCAGTACTTGGGCCGCCAAGCACTATCATGACGACCAGGCCCTGGAAGCCGGCACCCCCGTGCGCATAGTATTTCGTGACAACCTGCTCTGGACTGTGGAAGCCATCGACCCGTCCGAGCGCGAACACCCCAAGGAGTAATACCCGTAACAGCTTCCGGCGTCGAGGTCTTCGCCGGAACCCTCAATCAAGGAGCATCTCATGTTTACCGCTTTAACCATTTTTGTCATCGTAGCCGGCATTTTTGTCTGGAATCTGATGATTGTTGTGCCCATGCGCCAGTCCTGCGTGCTGGAACGCTTCGGTAATTTCCGGCGTGTGCTCGAACCGGGCTTTCACGTAGTCGTCCCGTTTCTGGATAAAGTCGCCTATCGCCATGAAATTCGCGAGCAGGTGTTTGATATCCCCGCCCAAAGCTGCATCACCCGGGACAATATCCAGGTCGCCGTGGATGGGCTGGTGTATTTAAAGGTGATGGATGCCAAGCGAGCCAGCTACGGTATCGGTGATTACCAGATGGCCAGCGTTAACCTGGCCCAGACCACCATGCGCTCGGAAATCGGCAAGCTCACCCTGGGGGATACCTTCTACGAGCGGGACAAACTGAACGAGTCCATCGTGCGGGAAATCGACAAGGCCTCGGACCCCTGGGGCATCAAGGTAATGCGCTACGAAATCAAGAATATCGAGCCCTCGGCCCAGGTGGTCCATACTCTGGAAAAACAAATGGAAGCGGAGCGGGAAAAGCGCGCCGACATTACCCTGGCCACCGCCGGTAAGGAATCGAAAATTCTGATCTCCGAAGGCTATCGCCAGGAGGCCATCAATATTTCCGAAGGTGAGAAACAAAAGCGGATAAACGAAGCCAAGGGCCGCGCCAGTGAAATCGAGATTCTCGCCGAAGCCTCGGCCGAGGGGTTGCAAAACGTGGCTCGGGCCATCAAACAGCCCGGCGGCGACTACGCGGTGAAAATGCGCTTGGTGGAAGACTTCATCGGCCGTACCGGCGAAGTAATGAAGAGCGCCGACATTTCGGTTCTGCCCTCTGACCTGGCGCACATCAAGGGCATACTGACCGCCCTGAACCAGAACCTAGGACAGGGTTCAGCCACCGCCGCGAGTGCCACCGCATCGAAAGGAGCCGCCCAATGAACCCGAATCAAATGAACCCCGTGGATATGTTCAATTTTGCCGTATGGGGCATTATCTTCTTTACCATTGTGGTGCAGCTGTTTCGCTCCATCCGCATTGTATCGACCCGTACCACACTGATTGTCGAGCGCCTGGGTAAGTACAAGGCCACACTGGGGCCAGGTTTCCACGTCTTGATGCCGTTTATCGACAAAGTCACCGCCTTGCAGGACCTGCGCGAAGAAACCATTGATGTGCCGCCCCAGGAATGCTTTTCCCGGGATGAAGTTCAGGTGCAGGTGGATGGTGTGATTTACATGTCCGTGGCGGACCCGGTCAAGGCGACCTACGGGGTGACGGACTATCGCTTTGCCGCCATGCAGTTGGCCATGACCACAACCCGCTCGGTGATTGGCACCCTGGAGCTGGACAAAACCTTTGAAGAGCGGGATATGATCAGTCAAGCGGTGGTGGACACCCTGAATCAGGCTGGCGAGGCCTGGGGCGTACATGTGCATCGTTATGAGATCAAGAACATCAAACCGCCCAGCAGCGTGCAGAACGCCATGGAAAAACAGGTGACCGCCGAGCGCGAACGCCGGGCCATTCTGGCGCGGGCCGAAGGCGACAAACAGAGCCGAATCAACACCTCCGAAGGCACCATGCGCGAGTTGATTAACCTTTCAGAAGGTGAACGGCAACGGTTGGTCAATGAAGCGGAAGGCCGGGCTTCGGAAATTCTGTCCCTCGCCATGGCCACCGCCAGCTCGTTGGAGAAAATCGGTAGCGCCGTGGTGCAGCCCGGTGGCGAGGAAGCCATTAAGCTCAATATGTCGGAGAAGTTTATCGACAACATTGGCCACCTGGCCGATGCTCATACATCGGTTATCTTCCCGGCGGACCTCACCAACATGAGTCAGTTGCTGGAAGCGCTGGACTTACACATTGATGGCACAAATCAAACCAATGTTGTTACCGCACGGGAATAGCCGCTACCACGGCTCGCGTTGGCGCCCGCTACGGCTGACGGTGTTCCTGCTAATGCTCTTGGCCGGTATTGCCGGCGTGGTCCAGGGGCAGGGCGGCAGTGGTAAGGCTCCGGTCTACCAAATCGATATTGACGGCGCCATCAACCCGGGCGCTCTCGGGCTGTTGAAACATGGCATCGAGGTGGCGGAGCTCAACGACGCGGCGGCTCTGATTGTGCGTATTGATACCCCCGGCGGGTCGCTCAGCAGCACGCGGGATATGGTCAGCGCCATTGGAGCGGCGCGGGTGCCGGTCATCGGTTATGTTGGCCCCTCGGGCGCGGGCGCCACTTCGGCGGGGGCGTTCATCTTGCTGTCCACCCATGTGGCCGTGATGAACGAAGGTACCACCGTGGGGGCTTCATCGCCCGTGGCGGGCGATGGCAGTGACATCGAAGGCACCATGGCGAAAAAGGTGATGAATGACTCCCGGGCCTTCATGCGCAGCATTGCCGAACGCCGGGGCCGAAATGCCGATGTGGCGGAGCGTTTCGTCTCCGATGCCGAAAGCGTGACGGCCACCGAAGCGCTGGAGGCCCGGGTCATTGATCGGGTGGTGGCAGAGGCCTCGCAGCTGCTCTCGACTCTTGAAGGCACCGAGATTCAGTTCCAAGGTGAGCCCATGATGCTGGACCTTGCTGGCCGCACGCCGGTGAAGATCGAGCCCCGGCTTATTGACCGCGTGCTGGCGGTAATTGCCAGCCCCCAAATCGCCCATATGCTGATTTCTCTGGGCATGCTGGCCATTTACATCGAACTTCTCAGCCCTGGCTTGGCCTTCCCCGGCGTTCTGGGCACTATCGCGGTGATTCTAGGGCTGATCGGTGCGCAAGCCCTGCCGGTTAACATGGGCTTTCTCATCCTGTTATTTCTGGGCCTGGCCCTGATGTTCGCCGAGCTGTTTGTCGCCGGTCTTGGCGTGCTGGGCATAGGTGGGGCCATTGCCTTTGTGTTGGGCAGTTTAAACTTGTTTGACTTACCGCCGACCGACCAATACCGCAATACGGTACTGGCCGTCAGTGTAGGCGTCAGTGCTGCCGTCATGTTGGCAACCTATCTGATCGGCCGCGGCCTGGCCTCCGCTCGCCCCAGGGAAAAGTCCCTGGTGGGCAAGCATGGCGAGGCCATGGTCAATTTTGAAAAAGACGGCTACGTTCTGATCGACGACAAGCGCTGGCCCGCCGAGACCCGAACACCGCTCCACCACGGCGACGCCATTGTCGTGGTAGCAGAGACCGATGATAATCGGTTGGTGGTTGAGTCGGCCCCCAAGCGGGAGGACGTTTGAGACCTTCCGGTTGGGGCCGGGTTTCCACCTTTGTTCATCTCCGATAAGTACCTGGAGGAAAAATGAAGCTCGAAGGTTCCTGTCATTGCGGAAGCGTAACGTTTACGGTTCAATCCGAGCACCCCTACCCTTTCAACCTATGCTACTGCTCCATCTGCCGGAAAACGGCAGGCAGCGGGGGATACGCCATTAACCTGGGTGGAGACTACGAAACGCTGGAGGTTGACGGAAAGGAACATATCAGCGTCTACCAAGCGCTAATGACGGACCCCGAGACCGGAGAAAAACAGGAAAGCTCTGGGCAAAGACACTTTTGCAAACACTGTGGGAGTGCGCTCTGGTTGTGGGACCCAACGTGGCCGGAGCTCGTTCATCCCTTGGCCTCCGCGATCGATACCGCGTTACCTAAGCCGCCAGAGCGCACGCACATGATGTTGGCCTCAAAGGCGCCCTGGGTTGAAGTGTGCAATGGCCCGAAAGATAAATTGTTTGAAGGGTATCCCGACGAGTCGCTTGCTCAGTGGCATCAGCGGCTAGGGGTGGGTGATGCCCCGAAGATATAACGTACCCGCTTGGGCCGCCGTTAGAACCTGATGCTTTCGGTGGCCTCGGTGCGCGGGCGGGAAGGCTCGACGGGATAGGCCGAGCGCCCTGCGTTCAAGTCTAATAGCAGCAAAGCATCAACCTCGCGGGCGGCTGGCACGGGCTGGTCCGGGTCCACTCGGAGAATGAAAATGCCTTCTGTTTTCAAGTCAGAGGGTAGGGTGTCTGCTCCTTCCGCGGTTCGAACCGAATTGACATCTCTTAGTCGATACAGTACCTCGTTGGCCTGTGAGTGCCCAAGATTACCGCTGCGCCGGCTGCTGTCGCTGGGTGGGTTGGCGCTGTCCGTGCGGGCTGGCTTGGTGCCTGACTTTAGCCCCAAGTGAAACAATAGCATGGTTAATAGCACGAATAGCGCGACCGGTAATCGATAGGAGTGTCTCATATCACCACGCGTTTGGAGCCTGTTTCATTGTAGTGTAGCCCCCCTTGGTAGGCACAGGGGCCATGTTGGGAGTCGGAAGGTCCTGTGTCGGTTTTTGCAGTGCAACCGGGTCGTGCCCTCGAATATTGAGCAGTTAACATCTTAGCTCCTTGTTGAAGGTGTCGTTGCCGCGAATCCTACCTGTACTAGAGCGTTTTTCTATAACGTGAGTTAAACTTACAAAATTTCCGAATGACGATGGTTGTAAGGGTTGGTTTTTAAGCATCCCTCGCTAATAAGGAGCGTGCTATAACATAAGTTATGAACGGGCGGTGCTTCCATCATGATGTGGGAACTTCGCTGCCAGCCATCGGTCTTTTTTTTCAGGATGGCGCTGAAATCGGTTCTTCGATTAAGCGTTTTGGGTATTAATGGGTGTACAAAACAATGGAAAAAAGCTGCATGCTCAAACACTTTAGGAGTTACGCAACGCTCGATTCCGACGACGAGACGCTTCTCGCGTCACTGGAAAAGAGCCCTAAAAAAGTTTGCGCCGATACGGTAGTGTGCCGCGAGCATGATGCGGCAAAGGCGTTTTACACCGTGATGAGCGGGTGGTTGTTCTCCTATCGGGAGCTCGAAGACGGCACGCGTCAGGTGCTGGACATTTATGTTCCCGGGGACGTCATCGGGTTGCGGGAGTTTGCCTTTTCCAACCGTTTAACCACAGTGATGGCTTTAACGGATGCGGAGATTTGCGAATTCCCCAAATCCCGCATGGCCGAGGAGTTTGCCCACTCCGTGTTGCTATCGAACCTGTTCTTTGCAATTGCCACTCGCGAGCAGGCCGTTTTGCTGGAGCGGCTGGTGAACCTCGGGCGTCGCTCGGCGCCGCAGAAACTGGCGCACTTGACGCTGGAAATGTTTTCCCGGCTGCGGCGCACAAACCCCTACCCGGAGAACCAATTCAAAATGCCCTTGCCTCAACATGTGTTGAGTGACGCGCTGGGGCTGAGTGCGGTTCATGTCAGCCGTACCTTTACGGAGCTTAAGCAGGAAGGGTTGCTATTCCGGGACGGCTCCACCATTCTCATCCCGGACCTTGAGAAGCTTAAAGAGTTTGCCGGCTTCAGCCCCCATTATCTTGAGGAGAGTGTGCCGCGCCTGCCGACTCTAGAGGCTTGAGGGCGTTTACAGAATTTGGTTTGCCAGCGCCTGGGTCAGCAAGACGAACCCGGCCAGCAAGGTGGCGGCGCCCAAGCTTGTCAGGAGCGCGTGGCGCCTCCACAGCGCTTCGGCTCGGTCCCCGAACCGGTACACCAGCCAGGCCAGCCCGTAGTAGCGAAAGCCGCGTGCAATCAGAGCGGCCAGGACGAACAGATGGATGGGGTAGCCGGAAAGCCCGGCGGTAATCATCGCCACTTGGAAGGGGATGGGAATAATCCCAAGGGCGAGAATGGCGGCGAACCCGTATTGGTCAAAAAAACGCCGAAAGGACTCATAAGCCTCCTGCATACCCATGGCCTCGATAAACCAGGTGCCCGCGGATTGGTATAGCGCCATTCCTACCCCATACCCTAGAAGCGCGGCCACCAGGCACCCGGCGGTGGTGACGGTGGCAATGGTCCAGATCCGGTGCTTGTTAATGGCCATCAACGGAATCAAAACCACTTCAATCGGAATGGGGATAAGGATGGTTTCCAAAAAGGAGATTACGCCCAGGAGCCAGAGCATGTGGTTTGAATGAGTGAGGCGGTCAAACCACCGTTGGGCTCGTCGGGATTTAATCTCCATGACAAACTCGTGCCTAGTTAGAAGGTTTGACCCGTCCGAATACGGCTGCCAAGGCGCTGTAGGCTCCGAACGCGAATAGGCCGATTGCGACCGTTGCAAAGAGCCACTTCCCGAAAGGTTGTGCTCTTAACGTATTCAGTGCTTCGCCTGTACCACCGGCTTGCTCGGGATTAAAGTGGTAGGCGGCGGCGACGAATAGACCGCCGACAATCATGAACACCAGCCCGCGCACGGTCAGGCCGAAGCGAAACAACGGGAAGGCCCAGTAGCGGGAGCGGCTGGGCATGTCGAACTCCTCGTCAAAGTCGGTGCTCCATGCCCTTATATGGTGGACCACCCCAATACCGACAATGACCAGCCCCACCGAGGCGACCAACCAACGGCCAAAGGGCTGACCCATCAGCCAGTTCACCGTACTTTGCGTCGACCCTTCCGAGCCGCTGCTTGAGGCGCCAATGGCGAAAATCATCATTACGGAGAGGCCGGCCAAAACAAGGTGGGAGAGGGCGCTGCCCAGCAGGCCCGCGCGAATGGCGAGCCCCTTGAGGTCGGTGCCGTTTTGGTCGGGGTCCATTATCGCCTGAATCCCTCGCCAAAGCGCGTAGCACAGAAGCCCTAGCGCCAGTATAAGCAGCAGCCAAGTGCCCAGAGGCGCAGTCATAACACTCTTCAGTGCGCCGGGGCTGCCGGTGGTTTCACCGCCACGACCGAAAGCCGCCAGGGTTGCCAAGCCTCCGACCAATAAATACACAATGCCACGGGCGGCATACCCGGTACGGGCTAGGCAAACGATGACGCTGTCGGAGGTGGAGGCATTGCCAGACATAGTATCCCGTTCCCGGCGTTGATGGGGGCGTGGCCCCGGCGTGTTCCTTGTTTAAAGTGTAACAGTTTGCCTGAGGGTTGGCAGATTGCTGGAAACCCCCACCGTGGCCCTTGAGGTTGGACGGCCGCGCTAGCAGTGGTCTGTTCAATGATAGGCAAAGAGGAGGAGTTATTGAATGATCCAGTGCTGAGCTGTCTTACGCATAGTAGAGTACTGATCATCCATTTCGCTCAGGAGAAGACCCTATGGCCACAGTGAACGCCTACGCCGCCCAATCCGAAGCCAGTCCCTTGGCGCCGTATGATATCGAGCGCCGTGCGCTCCGTCCGGACGATGTGGCGATCGATATCGACTACTGCGGCGTCTGCCACACGGATATTCACTTTGTTGAAAACGACTGGGGTATGACGCAGTTTCCCGTGGTGCCGGGCCATGAGATTATTGGCCGGGTGACCGCCGTCGGTGAGAAAGTGAGTGCTTACAAAGTGGGAGATTTAGTGGGCGTTGGCTGCATGGTGGACTCCTGCCGAGGGTGCGCCGCCTGCGAGTCCGGCCTTGAACAGATGTGTAAGGAGGGGTTTGTGGCCACCTACAATGGTGAGGACCGACACGATCAAAGCATCACCTTCGGCGGCTACTCCAGCCACATCGTGGTCAGCGACCGCTTCGTTGTGAAGGTCCCCGCCAAACTAGACCCTGCCAGTGCGGCCCCTATTCTCTGTGCCGGTATTACCACTTACTCTCCGCTCAAACACTACGGTGTTAAGCCTGGTGACAAGGTCGGGGTGATTGGCATGGGCGGCCTCGGCCATATGGGGGTGAAGTTCGCCAAGGCGCTGGGGGCGGAGGTCACTATTTTTACCCGCTCAGAGTCCAAAGTGGCCGAGGCGAAAAAGCAGGGCGCGGACCACGTTGTCATCTCCACCGACGAAAAGCAGATGGAGGCCGCGGCCGAGACGTTCGACTTCCTGCTTGATACCGTGCCCGTTCAGCACGATCTGAACCCGTACATTAACTGTCTGACGTTCGATGGGGTGCACATCATTGTCGGCCTGTTGGATCCGGTGGAGCCCGCCCTGCAGGCCGGAGGCCTGGTGATGCGCCGGCGCGTTCTGGCCGGCTCGCTCATCGGCGGCATGCCGGAAACCCAGGAAGTGCTGGATTTCTGCGCCGAGCACGACATCACCTGCGATATCGAGATGATCGACATGCAGGATATCAATAGCGCCTACCAGCGTATGAAAAAAGGTGATGTAAAATACCGCTTTGTCATTGATATGAAGAGCTTGAAAACGTAAATCCCAGCCACGAGCCGCCGTGGTTAGTGGGAAGCAGGCCAGTCGGGGATAGGGGTCACGGAGCCTTGCGTGGCGTAGCCCTGTTCGCGGCTGATGTCCTCTAGCCGGTCGATCCGCGCGGCGACATCCGGGTGGCTGGAAAGCCACTCAAGCGGGGCTTGATCCGCCTTCTCTTGCGCCAGCCACTGGAACAGGGCATCGGCTCCCTGGACGTGGCCGTAGTGGTTCTGTAAGGCTCTCAGCGCCCAGGCATCCGCCTCGCGCTCCAGGTCGCGGGAGTAGTTGAGCATGGCAATTTGCCCGCCGGCGCCGGCAAGCTGGGCGACATTGGTGTTGCCAAACACCAGCCCCATGATGACCCCGAAGCCCAGTTGCCGGATAGTCGCTTTCAGTGGGTGTCGGTGTTGCACATGGGCAATTTCGTGGGCCAACACAAAAGCCAGGCCCTGCTCGGTTTTCACCTCATCCAGCAGCCCCTGAAGAATAAATACATGGCCGCCGAGGCTGGCGTAGGCGTTGACCGCCTCGCTCTTCTGGTAATGCACCGTAATGCGCATCGACTCGTCCAGGCCACCCGCTCGCGCGAGGTCATTGGCGAGGGTTTGCAGGTAAGTCAGGCGCTGATCGGGGTCAGAGGGTTGTTGCAAGGAGCTGCTCAGGGCCTGTTCCCAACTGAACGGAATCCAGCGGGCCGACCAGCCCAGGGCGAGCATCATCAGCCAGAGCAGCAGGGCCAGGCCTGCGAAGAAACCCCCTACCAGCAGAACAAAGTCCCTCTGCCAGCCCTTCTTCACGTAGTTGATGCCTTCCGGCGGCTGGGGGTTTCGGTAGCCCATTAGTCCTGCCCGATCAGAGCGGTACCGTAGGCCAGCACTTCCATTGAACCCACCTGACCCTGTGCGCCTCGGCCGGCGATAACGGCGGTTTCGTACTTCACGTTGAACACCTGCTTGGCGCCCATCGCTTGCGCCTCGGCCCGCATCCGCAGCAGGGCTTCCCGGCGGGCTCGGTCGAGCAAGGACTCGTAGCTGTTCAGCCGACCGCCCACCAGCATGCGCAGCGTGGCGATAAAGCGCTTGAAGTAATCTACGGAAATCACCACCGAGCCCATGACCAGAGCGCTTTGCGGCGGGGAGAGGCTCGGTGGGGGTAGCCGTGATGGGAAGACCATCACCTGGCCCGGCCGGGTCTCCTCGGCAATGATGCGCTCGTAATGTTTACGCTCCAGGTAGCGCCCTGAAAAGTAGCCGGTGGCCAACAGGAGCAACGCGAGTAGTAGGGGGAGAAGAAACTGCAAAGTGATCAGAGCGCCCACGGCTTAATCCTCTAGGATAACGGCGCTGCCATACACAAACAGTTCGGCCGCCCCCTGGGTAAGCGAGCTGGTAGAGAACCGGATATTAAGCACGGCGTTGGCCCCAATGGCCTGCGCTTGTTCCTCCATTCGCTTAATCGCTTCCTGGCGGGAGTCATTGAGCAGGTCGGTGTAGCCTTTCAGCTCGCCGCCGAACACGTTCTTGAACGAGGCGGCGATATCGCGCCCTACGTGCTTGGCGCGCACGGTGCTACCCTGTACCAGCCCCAGGTGTTCTTTGACCTTGCGGCCCGGGACGATTTCGAGGTTGCTCAAAAGCATGAATTACTCCTTGTCGATGTTGTTTTTAGCCGCGGCCAGTATAACGAGTTTTGTGCCCAGGGGTAGCTCGCGCTTGGGCTGGCAGACAAAGAAAAGGGCGCCCACCGGAAGGTGAGCGCCCAAATCGGACGGGGGGAACCGCAACGGTCAGAAGGCGGGGGGCAGTTGCCCCAGCATCTCCCGACGGGAGTGAATCAGCTCTTTGTAGGTTTGCATCATGCTGAAGTCCACCGGTTCATCACTGCTTTTTAGGGCGCCCAATTGGCGCTCGAACCGGGTGATTTCTCCCACCAGTTTTTCCCGCAGTTGCTCGGTTCCCTTCAGGTTTGCACTGAAAGCGTGGTTGGGTCGGGTCATGGGGTGTCTCCTTGTCAGTTCCATGTCGGTCTAGCATAGCCCAAAAGGGAGTACTAGTTCTGTGTCCCGCTAGACTGTTTAGTTCCCAAAAACCGGGTTTGGCGCATTAGTCGACATTGGCGGTTATAAGGCGTTTGCGCTGGAAAAGCGTCGGCTCAGCCTTGCTTGTCGAGCCAGGCTTTGGCATAGAAGAGGGCGGCAATGCTGCGCCCCTCACAGACTTCGTCCATTCCCACCAAACTGAGCAGGTCGTCAAAGGCCATGGGCACCACCTCAATGGGCTCGGGCTCGTCGCCTTCCAGGCGTTCCGGGTACAGGCCCCGGGCCAGAATTACGTTGATACCATGCTCCATATAGGCGGGCGAGAGGTGCATGCGCTTGAGAAAGTGCAGTTCCCGTGCGCCGTAGCCGATTTCCTCTTTCAGCTCCCGGTTGGCGGCCTCCAGGGGCTCCTCCCCCTTATCCACGGCTCCCTTGGGCAGGGCTAGGTGGTAGTCGTGAATGCCGGCGGCGTACTCGCGAATCATCACCACCTTGCCATCGTCCATGATCGGCACCATTAACACGGCCCCGGGGCCCCCGGCGCACAGTTTTTCATACACCCGCTCCTCCCCATTGCTGAAGCGAAGGAGCAACTCGTCGGCACGAAAGAGACGGCTGCGGGCCACGGTGTGACGCTTTAATATCTCGGGTTTTCTGGGCATACTGAACATCAAACTCCGCTGTAAAGGCTGTTCCCGGCAATGATCAACTGGCAAGCGATCGACACCGTGTTACTCGATATGGATGGTACCTTGTTGGACCTCCATTTCGACACCTATTTCTGGCTGACCCATCTGCCCAAGCGCTACGCGGAAATCCACTCGCTGGATCAGGCCGCGGCGCGCGAGGCGTTGCTGGGCCAGATTGAAGCACGCCAGGGTACCCTGGAGTGGTACTGTCTGGAGCACTGGTCCCGGTCCCTTTCGGTGGATATTCGCGCGCTTAAAGAGGAAATTCGCCACAAAATCCAGATTCGCCCCCATGTGGAGACGTTTCTCACGCGCTTGCAGGCCCACGGCAAACGTCGGCTGCTGGTCACTAACGCCCACCCCTTGAGCATCTCCCTCAAGCTGGAAGAAACCGCCATTGACCGGTGGCTCGATGGTATCATTTCCTCCCATGAGCTGAGTGAACCCAAGGAGTCCCAACGCTTCTGGGAGCGCCTGAATGAGCGCGAGCCCTTTGACCCGGAGCGCACGCTGTTTGTGGACGATACGCCCCGCGTGCTGGAGGCGGCCAGAGACTATGGTATTCGTCACCTGCTGTGCATCCACCAACCGGACAGTCAGGAGGAGCGCATGATTGAGGAATACCCCGCAATTCACCATTTCGACGAAATTACGCCGTCAGAGCTGCCGAAAACCCTATGAGTGACACACTGGATAAAGTCCGCGTTGATAAGTGGCTCTGGGCCGCCCGCTTTTTTAAAACCCGCAACCTAGCCAAGCAGGCGGTGGAGGGGGGCAAGGTCCAGTGCGATGGCCACCGCGTCAAGCCCAGTAAAGAGCTTACCACTGGGCTGATGTTGACTATCCGCCAGGGCTACGACGACAAAACCGTGTTAGTCAAAGCGCTGTCCGACAAGCGCCGGGGCGCGCCCGAGGCGCAGCTGTTGTATGAAGAAACCCCCGAAAGCATCGCCAAGCGCGAAGAGCGTGCCGCTCAGCGCAAGGCCGGGGGCCTGGCGGGCCAAATCATTAGCGACCACCGCCCCAACAAAAAAGAGCGGCGCCAGATTCACCGTTTCCAGCGCCAGCAATTAGACCCCTAACCAGTAACTAGGCCCCTAGCCAGTAACGAGACCCCTAGCCAGTAACGAGACCCCTAGCCAGTAACGAGACCCCTAGAAAAGTAGCGAGACTCCATGCCCGACAACGACTTACTGCACCGTTTTTTGTTCGATGAATGTGACATCCGGGGTGAAATCGTCACCCTGGAGGATAGCTATCAACAGGTGATGAACAATAACCCCTACCCCGATGGCGTGCGCGAGCTGCTGGGCGAGTGCCTCACGGCGGCGGCGCTGCTGTCCAGCACCCTGAAATTCAACGGCATGATCAGCCTGCAGGCTCAGGGGGACGGACCGGTCAGCATGGTAATGGCCGAGTGTAATCACCACCGGGACCTGCGTGGCATTATCCGCCTGGCCGACGCCAACGACCGGCCCCAGGGGCGCGGCGTGGGGCAGCTTCTAGGCAAGGGCATCATGGCCATTACCATTGAGCCGGAGCGGGGCGAGCGTTATCAGGGAGTGGTGCCGATGGACAGCGACAGTCTCGCCCATTGCCTGGAGCATTACTTCCTGCAGTCGGAGCAACTGAAAACCCGCCTGTGGTTTGCCACCGGGGAGAAAACCTGCACGGGCCTGATGCTGCAGGTGCTGCCCAGCCAGAAGAACGCGGACCCGGACAAGAACCGGGACCACTGGGAAACCCTGGGCACCCTGGCGAGCACGGTTACCCCGCAGGAGCTGCTAGAGCTGCCCCACGCCGACTTGCTTTACCGCCTGTTCAATGAATATCAACTGAGGCTGTTTGAGCCCGGCAAACTCCGGTTCAAATGCAGCTGTTCGCGTGAGCGCAGCGCCAATGCGTTGCTGTCACTCGGCCAGGAGGAGGTGGAGCACCTGTTGGAAGAGCAAGAGGGCAAAATCGATATCGACTGCCAGTTCTGCAACCAGCATTACGTATTTAACGCCGCCGACGTGGAGGCGTTGCTGGGAAGGTTTCACTGACCCCTGGCCGGTTGAACCCCGGCCCCCTTCCCGAAGGCGCTTCCCGAAAGCCACTGAGAATGAGGCCTGCGGGGCTATCAAGCCGCCTCAGCGGTTTGCGGGAATGCCGCTGAAATCTTTTATTGTCACCTTGACAATATCGCAAATCCGGTCTTATAATCATTATTACCATAAGCAATGTCCGTGGTGTGGTGAGAGGCCATCCCCTTTCTGGGCTCTCATCCGGTTGCAACTACCCTGTGCGACCTCCAGACAGAGCTGTGTGTCTTGGTAGACGTTGTTTTGGTTGTATCTTTTGTTCTCTCCATGTTTTACCGGGCTGTTTTTGCAGCCCGGTTTTTTCTTTTTAGGCCCCCTCTAAAATTGCGAACTGGTTCCAGAAAACGAACAAAAGGCTTGAAACCGGTTACAAAATTGAGCACAATCCTTTCATGGCTGAGACGGGTGTCGGCGGCATTAATGCCTAACCGGTTACATTTGCCTCAGCCAACTCTGCTGTGAACACCGTCAGGATGGGCGGCTGTGTACAGTGAGCTTTTACCCAAGCTGTTGTACCCCTTGGCCCCGGCTGCTCGGCAGTCGGGGCATTTTATTGGGACCTCCGAAGGCGGCCCGGGTACCCCTTGTGGCGGAGGACGGTTACACTACTGCTCCCGCCGGAGTGATCAGTAAGAGACAAACCGTTTAACCAAAGGTTGGAAGAACTGGATATGACCGACACCATCAAGGACGCCGCCGAGCGGCTGGAACGCTGGATTACCCAAGAGGCCTTGCCCCTGTGGCAGCGGTTGGGCCTGAGCCCGGAGCAGGGTGGGCACTACGAAGCTCTGAACGCCGATGGCGGCATTGACCTGGACTCCAAAATCCGGGTCCGGGTGCAGGCTCGCCAGGCGTTCTCTTTTGCGTTTGCTCACCACCGCGGCTGGTGCGATGGCGAGGCCGTGGCACGTCAGCTCATGAGTTTTGTACACGATCACACCGCCCACCCAAGCGCCGGCGGCGGTTTTACCCACCTGATGGGCCCGGATTTCGAGGTCATTGACCACAAGCAGGACCTGTACGATCACGCCTTCTTTCTGCTGGCCTATGCCTGGTGTTACCGGGCCTTCGGCGACACCGCTTACCTGGCAGGAGCAGAGCGCCTGATCGCTCACCTGGACCGTCGCTTCGGCTCCATCCACGGCGGCTGGATCGAGGGGGATTACGACTACCCATGGCGCCGCCAAAACCCGCACATGCACCTGTTTGAAGCCATGATGGCGTTGTACGAAGCCAGTGGCGAGGGCCGGTGGTTGGCTCGCGCCGGGGAAATCTTTGCCCTGTTTCAGACCCGCTTCTTCAGTTCCGAGCGGGAAGTGTTGTTTGAATTCTTTGAGGAGGATTGGCAGCTAAAACACGCCCCGGCCCAGGCACCCGTGGAGCCGGGACACATGTTCGAGTGGGTCTGGTTGCTGGACTGGTACCATCGCTTGACGGGTCACCCGGTAGAAGCTTACACCGAAGCACTCTATCGCAAAGGGCTTGAAATCGGCTTGGTGCCCTCGGGGCTGGTGCTGGATGAAGTGCTGCCGGACGGCACACCCCGGAAGCACACTCGCCGCTCCTGGGGGCTGACCGAGTTGATTAAGGCTCACCTGGTGCGCGCCCGGCAGGGCGACCCGGAGGCGGAAGGCCGGGCGATAAAGGCCCTTGGCGATCTGTTCACCTATTACTTGACCGCGACCACGCCCGGCGCCCATGTGGACCAGCGCGGGAGCGAGGATGAAGTGACCATGGACAAGGCGCCCGCCAGCACGCTCTACCACTTGGTGGTGCTGGCCGCCGAGGTGTCGGATTACGCCCGCACGGCCCCCTAGCGCTCGGTCCCATGGGGGGCCGGGCCTGAGTTAGGTGGCGGGAGTGGTTTCCTAAGCGCTACCGGGTTCGGCCGCGTCGGGGGCCGGTGCGGTGCTCTTGCGAATAATAAACTCGGTGGGCAGCACGCACTCGGTTTGCGTTAGCGGCTCTCCCTCGATGATTTTCAGCAGCATGTCCATGGCCATTTTGCCCATTTCCTCGGCGGGTTGGGACATGGTGGTCAGGCTGGGGTCGCAGTACTTGGCGTAGGCGATGTCGTCAAAACCCGTGACCGACATATCCTCCGGAACCCGAATGCCCTGGGACTTCAGCGTCTGAATGGCCCCGATGGCCATCTCATCGTTCATGGAGAAAATGGCCGTGGGCCGGTTTTTCATGTGGCAGAACTGAAAGGCACTGTTCAGGCCGGACCACATAGTGAAGTCCCCCTCGGCCACCAGCTCGGGCTCGAACGCAATGCCGTGGGCCGCCAGACTTTCTTTATAGCCCTTCATCCGGTCGATGGCGTGGGGGTTGTCTTTCAGGCCCGAAATGACCCCAATGCGACGGTGCCCGAGCGAGATTAGATAATCCACCATGGTTTTGGCCGCGCCCCGGTTATCGATGCGCACGGAGGGGCCCGTGGTGTACTCACAGCCACAGGCGTTCACCGAAGCGATATCCGCCGGAATCACATTGTGGGCCTTTTCCGAGTGCGGCCTTAGCTGAAGCAGGCCGTCCGCCAGGCGCGTTTCCACCCGCCGGATGTACTCCATTTCCCGCTCAGGGGTGCCTCGGGTATCTCCCAGCAGCACCGCGTAACCCTTTTGCTGGGCTCGGTCCTCGATGGCGCGAATAACCAGCGAGTAAAAGGGGTTGGCGATGTCCGGGACCAATACCACGATGGCGTAGGAGCGGGCCGAGCGAAAGTTGCGGGCGAGCATGTTGGGGCGGTAACCGACCTTCTCAATCGCTCGGTGTACTTTACTCATGCTCTCTTCCGACACCTTCTCCGGGTTGCTCAGAGCACGGGATACGGTGGCTACGGAAACGCCGGCTTCACGGGCGACATCGCGAATACTGGACATAGTGGCAACTCTTTGGTGGACAAGCCTGGATTATGGCACAAGTTACGACAAACACCGACCGGTGCCGTCCCCTCCGGGGCCCGTCTGGGCCGCCGGAGGAGAGGGGGGTTAGGAGTCGGCGAGGCCAGCTTCGCGGCGGCGCTGACGCAGGTCGTATTCTATCTGATTCATGCGCTCGGCGTTGAGCGGGTATACCACCAGCAACAGAATGGAGACGAACGCGAAAATCGACGGAATCCAGCTCATCAGCGAGATCATGCCGCCGGTGGCTTGCTGGATGGTGCTCGGGTCCGTGCCCACGTAGCCATAGGCGTTGAGCACAATCAGCACCAGCGCCCCGGCGAAACCGCCACCGGTTTTCTGGATAAAGGTGCCGGCCGAGTAGAACAGCCCCGTGGCGCGGCGGTTGTGCTTCCACTCGGAGTAGTCCGCCGCATCACCCAGCATGCTGAAGACCAGCACCGGCATAAACGCGGCGAAAAACTCGGCGGCCCCACCGATGATAAAGACCCAGAGCACCTCGCCCGGGGGAACCAAGGCGATGGTGCAGGTCAAGAGGCCGCTGACGGCCAGGGAGATGACAAAGAGAGTTTTCTTGCCGAGCAGGCGAGCCAGGTAACCCGCCACCAGCGCCGCGACCATGGACACCAGCAACAACACGATAAAGTACCAGCCCGAGAGCGAGGCATCGCCGACATAGTGCTTGAAATAGTAGGCGATGATTCCGTACTTGATGCCGTTGAACAGCATGGTCAGAAAACCCAGACCCAGAATCATCAGCCAGGGCATATTGGTGATCAGGTCGATCAGGTCCCGCTGCGAAGGGGTGGTTTCGCTTTCGGGCTTGCGCACCAGCTTACGAACAAAATAGCCGGTCAGGAACAATACCACGGCGCAGATTACGCCGGTGTACAGGCTGTTCAGTTGATAGGTGGCGTCCTCGCCCTGCGTCAGGCTGTAAAAGAACGCCGAAATGGCCAGTAATGGAACGATAATCAGAGGAAGGTTCAGGCTGAGGTCGGTCAGCTCTTTGCGTAGAGAGGCCGTATTCGCCACGGATTCAACCCGCTCGCGGGTGGTGAAAAAGGTCACCAGGCACAGGGCTACCAGCAGCGCGGCAAACATATACATGGTGTACTGGTAACCTTGGGCATCGTCTCCCTGCCCGAACAGCTCCACCAACTGCGGGGTGAACCCCATTACCAATACGCCGCCGAGAAAGGCGCCGAAGAAGCGGTAGCCGGACAAGACACTGCGCTCGTTGTGGCTAGGGGTCATCACGCCCATCAGGGCCGAGTAGGGAACGTTGTTCACGGTATAGGCGAGCGTCAACCCGATGTAGGTGAAGTACGCCCAGAGCAGCTTCATCTCGGGGCTGAGGTCCGGGGCGGTAAAGGCCAAAACCATAAACAGGCCCAATACCGGTGCGGACCAGAGAATCCAGGGGCGAAAGCGGCCGTGTTTTGACTTGGTGCGGTCCGCCACCATGCCCATGATGATGTCGGTCATCCCGTCGGAGAGGCGCACCACCAGCAGGAGCAGGGCGGCCGCCGCGGCGGAAATGCCCAAGGTATCGGTATAGAAAATGGCCAGATAAGCCAAGGCTCCTCGCCAAACCAGGTTGGCGGCGGCATCGCCCATGGCGTAGCCACTTTTCTCCAGTAGGGAAAGTCTGTGTTGAGTTGGTTCCGTCACTGCACACCTCATGGGTTTTGTTATGTGGGGGGTGGAGTCCGTGCCTGTGCCGATTGCCGATTGTTCTTTGGTATTGCCTAACAGGCCGCAGAGAGAGGGCTTCTGCTGGATCAGGCCACCCCTGTTGAGAGCGGGGCTAGCATAATGGGCGGGTTGGTAAATGTACAGTGAGATGCGATGACAGGCGCCATGGCCCGGTGGCATTTCAGCGAAAAGGCGCTTGCAATGCGTTATGGAACCGGTTACATTTGTGTCTGTTTGAGCGCCAGGCCTCTCTTTGACCGCATTGGTTCGCTAGCGTCTGACGTCGTAGAGAAGATGCATCACAATAACGGGATAGACCTTATGGAGTTTCAGCTTGCCACCCTCGACCTCGTGGTTATTTTTATTTACGGGCTCGCCACGCTGGGAGTGGGGCTCTGGGTCTCGCGCCGGGCGTCGGGCAACATTCGCAGTTATTTTTTGGGCGGCAACAAGCTGCGCTGGTATTTTCTGGGTATTTCCAACGCCTCGGGCCAGTTCGATATCAGCGGCACCATGTGGCTGGTTTCCCTGCTCTTTATTTACGGGCTGACCAGTATTTACATCCCCTGGCTCTGGCCAGTCTTCAACCAGATTTTCCTCATGGTGTTTCTGTCGGTTTGGTTGCGCCGCTCGGGCGTGATGACCGGCGCGGAGTGGATCACCTTCCGTTTCGGCGAAGGCCTGGGTTCGCGCCTGTCGCACTTGAGTGTGGTGGTGTTTGCCCTGGTGGGGGTGATGAGCTTTCTCGCCTATGGCTTTATCGGTATCGGTAAGTTTGCGGCGGTTTTCCTGCCGTGGCAGCTGCACGCCGAGCCCTACTGGAACGAAGTCCTTTACGGTCTGATTATCACCGCGATTACCACCGTCTATGTGGTTAAAGGCGGGATGTTCAGCGTGGTGTTCACAGAAGTGCTGCAGTTCTTCATTATGACCATCGCTTGCGTGGCGGTGGGCATTATCGCCATGCAGCAGGTTTCCCCCGAGGTGCTTCAGGCCGTAATCCCCAACGGCTGGACCGATGTGGGGCTCAAGTGGACCCTGGATATGGACTGGAGCGGCACCCTCGATGCGGCCAATACCCGAATCGCCGCCGACGGCTACGACATGTTCGGTATCTTCTTCATGTTGATGTTGCTCAAGGGCATCCTGGTCAGTATGGCCGGGCCCGCCCCCAACTATGACATGCAGCGGATCCTATCGGCCCAGTCTCCCTCCGAGGCGGCCAAGGTCAGTTGGTTTGTGAACGTGGTGATGCTCTTTCCCCGTTACATGTTGATTACCGGCCTGACCGCCCTGGCGCTGACGTTCTTTATGGATGACCTGAGGGCCATGGGTGAGGCGGTGGACTTTGAGCAGATCCTGCCCATGGCCATGAAGCATTACGTACCGACCGGCCTGCTCGGCCTTCTGATTGCCGGCCTGTTGGCCGCCTTCATGTCCACCTTCGCGGCCACTACCAATGCGGCCCCGGCCTATGTGGTCAATGATATCTACAAGCGCTATATCAACGACGATGCCGACCCCAAGCGGTACGTGTACCTCAGCTACATTGTCTCCGTCGCCTTCGTGGTGATCGGCGTGGGTATTGGTCTGTTTATTCCCACATTGCACGAAATTATCCAGTGGATCGTCAGTGGTCTCTACGGCGCCTATGCCGCCTCCAATGTGCTCAAGTGGTACTGGTGGCGCTTCAACGGGTACGGCTACTTCTTCGGCATGGTGGTGGGGCTGATCATTGCCCTGGGGTTGCCCATGCTGACAGACCTGGACCCGCTGTATGCCTTTCCCTTTATGCTCGCGGCTTGTCTGTTCGTCTGTGTCGTTGGGTCTCTACTGACACCGCCGGACGATATGGATGTGCTCAAGCGCTTTTACGTTAAGGTCCGCCCTTGGGGGTTCTGGGGCCCGGTACGCGATGCCGTGCAAGCCGATTACCCCGGCGTTAAGGCCAACCCTCATTTTTGGCGGGATGCGGCCAATGTGGTGGTGGGCATTGTCTGGCAGACCGGTTTGGTGGCTGCGCCCATCTTTATGGTGATCCAGCACTGGCAGGAGTTTGCCACAGCAATGGCGGTGGTCGCGGTGACCAGCCTGTTCCTTTGGCGTAATTGGTGGTGCAAGCTGGAAGAATACCCAGACGATATGCCGGCAGAGCTGGTTCGGGAAGCGGAAGAGAGCATTGTTTCCAAGCATTAATGGGTCGGCAGGCGCCCCTTGAGGGCGCCCCCGAGCTGAAGTGAGTGTGAAAGGAGGTTGCATCTCGGACTGTAACCGATTACATTATAGTGAAAGTTCTTATGTGTATCGTTGTCTTTATGAGTGGCGGAGCGCCACATGGACAACGGGAGAAAGGGGCGGTTTCGAAGCCCGTAGCGGTGGCCACCGACCCTATTTGTCTAATAAATCTCGGCTTGTTGTTGATGAGCCGACCACCAGTCAGGACTTAACGTTTCATGAGTGACTTTAATGACGCCGTTCAGTCGCTGTTGCGCGACCACGAACTCCTTGTTACCCGCAAGAACCGCCCGGCCGTTGGCGGGAATGGGGTATACCAACGTTGGCAGAGCCCGATTCTGACCGCTGATCACGCCCCGGTATTCTGGCGTTACGATCTCAACCCGGACACCAACCCTCACCTGATGGAGCGCCAGGGGGTGAATGCCACCTTCAATGCCGGCGCCCTGTATCGGGACGGCAAGTACTTGTTGGCGGTTCGGGTGGAAGGAGATGATCGCAAATCCTTTTTTGCCATTGCCGAAAGCCCCAACGGCGTGGACAACTTCCGGTTCTGGGACTATCCGATCACCCTGCCGGAAACCGATCGCCCCGACACCAATGTCTACGACATGCGTTTGACCCAGCACGAAGACGGCTACATCTACGGCCTGTTCTGCACCGAGCGCAAAGATGAAAGCCAGCCCAATGACCTGTCGGCGGCTGAGGCTCAATGTGGCATCGCCCGCACCACAGACCTGATCACCTGGGAGCGCTTGCCGGACTTGGTGACCTATTCCGGCCAGCAGCGCAACGTGGTATTGCACCCCGAGCTTGTCGATGGCAAGTACGCCCTTTACACCCGCCCGCAGGACGGCTTTATCAGCGTTGGGAAAGGTGGCGGCATCGGCTGGGGGTTGAGCGAGTCCATGGAAAATGCCGAAATCAAAGAAGAAGTGATTGTCGACGGCAAGGCCTACCACACGATTAAAGAAGTGAAGAACGGCCAGGGGCCGGTACCGATCAAAACCGACAAGGGCTGGCTGCACCTGGCCCATGGTGTGCGCAATACCGCCGCCGGTTTGCGTTACGTGTTGTACCTGTTTATGACCG
Organism: Marinimicrobium locisalis; assembly: GCF_039822625.1. NCBI lineage: Bacteria > Pseudomonadati > Pseudomonadota > Gammaproteobacteria > Cellvibrionales > Cellvibrionaceae > Marinimicrobium > Marinimicrobium locisalis. The sequence continues at coordinate 77,325 of NZ_JBDLLG010000015.1, read as the reverse complement.
AACTGGAACGGCCCTGGGTGGTCACCCACCGCCCGGCGGGCCATTTTATTGCCCCCAAAGGGGAGGAGCGCGTGGGCGATGTGTCCAATGTGACGTTTGCCAACGGCTGGATCGTCAATGAAAACAACGAGGTGTTTATCTACTACGCCTCATCGGATACCCGCATGCATGTGGCCACCTCCACCGTGGACAAGTTGGTGGACTACGTGCTGCATACTCCGGAAGACGGGCTCCGCTCCGCTGCCTCGGTTGCCAACCGCAACCAATTGATTGCGGCGAATCTCAAGCTATTAGAGGAATGGAAATAATGGCCGTGGACGAACTCGAATACGACGATCGGCAAAAAGCGCTGCGTCGGGAGTTTTACGTCGAACTGGAGCGTATTGCGCACTGGTGGCTGGACTACGGTTGGGACCATGAGCGCGGCGGTTTTTTTGGCGAGGTGGGGGTGGACAACACGCCGGTGCCTGAAGCCGAAAAGGGCGTCGTACTCAATACCCGGATACTTTGGTTTTTCTGCGAGCTTTCCCGGACGGTGGATGCCCCCCGTTACCGGAAGGCAGCCGAACGCAGTTACCACTATATTCTCGAACACTTTCTGGACAAAGCCCACGGCGGCGTCTATTGGATGCTCGACTGCAACGGTCGGCCCACGGACACCAAGAAACAGGTGTACGCCCAAGCGTTTGCCATCTACGCGCTACTGGCTTATTACCAGTTAACTCAGGAGCCGCGTGCGCTCTGCGAAGCGAAGAAGGCGTTTGCATTGCTTGAACGGCATACGGTGGACCGGGAGAAGGGTGGCTATCTGGAAGCTTTCACTCGTGAGTGGGAAGTGATGGAGGATGCCCGTCTGAGTACAAAAGATCTTAACTACCCTAAAACCATGAATACCCACCTGCACGTGGTGGAAGCCTATACCACTCTTTATCAAGTGGATCCTTCCCAAGACGTGGCCGATGCGCTGCGGTATTCGATTGACTGCTTTGACCGTTATATTATTAACAAAGGCAATTTCCACTTGCGGATGTTCATGGACCATGACTGGCGGGACCATTCCCCCGGCTTTACCTATGGCCATGATATTGAGTGCAGTTGGCTTCTGGCCAAGGCCGTGGAGTCACTGGGAGATGAATCCGTTACCAGGCGGCTTCGACCCACCCTCATCGCGATGGCCGATGTGTGCCTGAAGGAGGCAATGGGCGAGCATGGCGAAATGTACGACGGCTATGAATTTGACCGGCATCGAGTGAATCAAGAGCGAGTGTGGTGGGTTCAGGCCGAAGCCATGGTCGGCTATTACAAAGCCTACTGCCTTAGCGGGGAGGATCGCTTCTACTTGGCGGCTGAGCGGCTGTGGCGGTTCATGCAAAAGTACCAAATGGCGGGCGACAGTGGTGAATGGTTGTGGCTGTCCACGCTGGATGATCAGTCCCACGCACCGCCTTACAAGCTGGGCGCATGGAAAGGGCCGTACCACAACGGCCGGGCCATGCTGGAAATGATTCGCATGTTGAACAACTAGCAAGCGACAAACCAACCCTTTTAACAATAATCTGAAGGTCGTTATGGTGGCTATAAAAACAATGTTCTATCGAAAGCTCATTTTGCCGGTGCTGGCGGCGCTGGTGTTGACGGCCTGCGGCCAGACATCGATCAGTGAAACCTCGGAGCAAAGCGGTTTTGTTCAGGTGGACGGCCGTCACTTTGTGCTGGACGGGGAGCGTTACTATTTTGTGGGCACCAACTTCTGGTACGGCGCCTACCTCGGTTCGCCGGGGCCGGAAGGCGACCGTGAGCGTCTGTTGCGGGAGTTGGATAACCTCAAGGCCAACGGCATTACCAACTTGCGGGTGCTGGCGGCCTCGGAAAGCAGTGAACTGATGCGTGCCGTTCAGCCGGCTCTGGTCGAGGAACCGGGCGAGTACAACGACAATCTGCTCAAAGGTCTGGACTTCCTGCTGGCGGAAATGGCCAAGCGGGATATGAAAGCGGTTCTCTATATGAATAACTTCTGGCAGTGGTCCGGCGGCATGTCCCAGTATGTGGCCTGGCTGACCGGCGAGCCGGTGATGGACCCGGATAAAACCGGGGAGTGGAACGCATTTATGCAAAACTCCGCGCGCTTTTATCGTATGCCGGAAGCCCAAAAGTGGTACCGGGATGTCATCAAAACCATCGTAACCCGCACCAACAGCATTAACGGTCGGCGCTACAATGAAGATCCCACTGTCATGTCCTGGCAGTTGGCGAACGAGCCCCGTCCGGGCAGCGACGCCGACGGACGGCCGTACTTTGAACACTTCAAAAACTGGATTCACGAAACGGCCAAGTACATCGACTCGTTGGCACCCAAACAGTTGGTAAGCACCGGCAATGAAGGGGCAATGGGCGCGCTGCGGGATATTGAACTGTACCGTGAAGCGCACGAAAGCCCCTACGTGGATTACCTGACCTTCCATATGTGGCTAAAAAACTGGAGCTGGTTTGATATTCACAACCCCGAGGCTACCTACGAGAGTGCCATGAAAGAAGCCTATGACTACATGAACGCCCATGTGGATCTGGCCAATGAAATGGGCAAGCCCATTGTTCTTTCCGAATTTGGCGTCGAGCGTGACCAAGGGCGTTTTGAGCCCGGCACTTCTACCCAGTATCGGGATGATATTTACGCGGCGGTATTTGATTTGATTCACGAGCGGGCCGCCGCGGGCGATGCCATTGCCGGCACCAACTTCTGGACATGGGGCGGCTCGGGCCGGGCGGGGCAGAGCGACTTCATGTGGGCCGAAGGGGATGACTACACCGGTGATCCGCCCCAAGAGGCACAGGGTCTTAACTCGGTATTTGATACCGACGCCTCCACCCTGGAAGTGATTCGTGCCCATGCGGAAGAAATGCATGCACTGGATAAACCCTAACGCATAGGCATACCGACTGAAAAAACCGTCGCGCCCCAAGCGGCGGTTTTTTAAGCCTCAAAACAACTTATAAGATAGATCCGACAAACAAGATAGGTGAGCAGCTGATGAAATACTCTCCGTTAACATTACTGATAGGCCCGCTGTTGTGGTGGGTTGCATCCGGTGTGAGTGCACAAAAGTTCGAGGGGCTGGCTGACACTCCCGCTTTGGGATGGAATAGTTGGAACACCTTCGCCTGTAACGTGGATGAATCCATGATCAAGGAGATGGCCGACGCCATGGTGGAGTCCGGCATGAAAGCGGCCGGCTATGAATACATCAATATTGACGATTGCTGGCACGGCGAGCGCGATGCCGAGGGCAACATTCAGGTGAACCAGGAGCGCTTTCCCTCCGGCATGAAGGCATTGGCCGATTACGTTCACTCCAAGGGCCTGAAGCTGGGTATCTACTCCGACGCGGGTCACACTACCTGTGCCGGTTACCCCGGTAGCCGCGGCCACGAATACCAGGATGCAAAAACCTATGCTGAGTGGGGCATCGACTATCTCAAGTACGACTGGTGCGATACCGAAAACATCAACCCCATCGGCGCCTACACCACCATGCGCGACGCCCTGCACGAAGCCGGCCGGCCGATTCTGTTTAGCATCTGCGAATGGGGCGACAACCAGCCCTGGAATTGGGCCCAGGACATTGGCCACTCCTGGCGTATCAGTGGCGACATTTATCCCTGTTGGGATTGTGAACTGAACTGGGGTTCCTGGTCCTCCTGGGGCGTTTTGAAAATTCTGGATATGCGCGATGAGGTTCGCGTGCGCCAGTACGCTGGCCCTGGCCACTGGAACGATTACGACATGATGGAAGTGGGTAACGGCATGACCCCGGCGGAGGATCGTTCGCACTTTTCCCTGTGGGCCATCGTCAACTCCCCGCTGATTGCCGGTAACGACCTGCGCACCATGTCCGACACCACCCGGGACATCCTGACCAACAAAGAGATCATTGCCCTGAACCAGGATCCGTTGGGTGTGCCGGGCATGAAGTATTTGCACGCGGGCTACCTGATGATTTACGTCAAGCCGCTGGAAAACGGTGAATGGGCGTTTCTGTTCTTGAACCGGGGGGATGAAACCCTGAAGTATACCCACGACTGGCAGCATCATTTTGAGGTGAAGGATGATCAGTTCGGCCACAGCATCGACTTCAACCACGACAGCTTTACCTGGCGTCGGTTGTGGGAAAAGGGCAGTGGCGATACCGAGAAACCGCTGACCTTGAACATCCCCGCGCATGACGTTGCGGTATTGCGGCTGACTCCAGAAGCCTGAGAGTGATGGTTTGGTAACGGCGGATGCACCTGCGCTCCGGCACGTCGGACCGATCCGCCCACACGAAACACTTATCCGTGGGGCAATGCGTCCCGCCCGGTCCGCCGAGGGGTCTACCGGTTGTAGACCCGCCGTAAATACATCCCTGTAGGCTTCTCATCGGCATCCATGCCTCAGAGAGTCTACAACCGGTAGACCCCTCGGCGGACCTCAGTGCCAACCCGTAGCTGATGGGGCGTAGGGCGGATAAGCCAAAGGCGCATCCGCCGTTGCCAGCTCCGAAACTCGTTCCGTCGTCAGCTACCCCATAGCTGCAAGGCCAATACGGCCGCGGTCGCCCATCCCACCACTGCTACCATCGGCCATACCCACTCAGGCTTTCGCTGTATCAAAGGCATCGATGTGTTTTGCTGCCAGCGTGGATTGGGTCGCTGCAGATCCTGCCACCATTCCGACAACGCAGCGTAACGCTGCTGCGGATGAATGCTCAGCGCTTTCTGCAAGGCCCGGTCGAGCCAATAGGGCACCAAGGGGTTATGTTGGCTCGCCGGAATGTATTTCAGCTTCTGAAACTCCCGCCAGTCCATCGCTTTGCCATAGGCCGCGCCGTAGGGATTGTGACCGGTGAGCATCTCGTACAACAATACAGCCAATGAAAACTGATCGGAGTGCGGCCCGGTTTCCCCGCCAAAACGGTACTCGGGGGCGGAGTAGTCCAGCGTGCCCAGAATTCGGTCGCGGGTAAACGGCGCTTCAATTTCCTCCACACTGGCCACCCAGCAGGAACCGAAGTCGACGATAACCGGGCCGTTTGAACTGAGCACAATGTTGTCCGGCTTTATATCCTGGTGGAGCGTTTCCTTTCGATGCAAGGCGCGAATCCCTCGCAGCAACTGTCCGGTAATCTCCACCGCATCGGAAATATTCAGTGGCCCTCGCTCGGCCATCATCTGCCCCAGGGTCGGGCCGGGAATATACTCCGTAAGGTAGTACAGGCAAGAGCGCGCTTGCGGCGGCTGCACCACCACCCGCGCGACTTGTGGACTTTGAATGCGCGCACCGATCCAGGCCTCCATGACAAACCGCTCGATATACGCCGGGTCATCGTTATAGAGCACCGAGGGGGTTTTCATGATCAACGCCCGCTCTTCCGGGTCCCGCACCAGGTAGACCTGGCTGCGGTTGGATTCGTGCAGGCGCTGCTCCACCCGCAGCCCATCGAGGGTCTGTCCCACCTCCAGCAATGGCGGAAAGGGTAAATGCGCCAGCACCTGCATGGCGTCATCCTGACTGGCACTGCCGAGCTGCCGGACCGTGGCCACTTGAATACTCAGGTTATCGTCGCTGCCGTTATCCAACGCCGCCTTGAAGGTTTTATCGACCAAGTGCTGCGGGTTCTCGCAATGGGTTTTGATCAGCACCCGAAACGCGTCGGGGCGGAGGTGATCGTGAATCCCATCGCTGGTGAGAATAAACACGTCTCCGACATGGACTTCCAGCGTGTGAAAATCCACATCGACACTGACGTCGGCCCCCAACGCTCGGCTTAAGTAGGTGTCATGTTTGTTGAGCCGCTGGCAGTGGTCCCGTGTCAGTTGTTCGAGTTGGCCATCGCGCCAGAGGTAGACGCGGGTATCGCCCACGTGAAAGAGGTAGGCGTTGTTGCCTTTAAGAATCAGGGCGCTGAAGGTGGTGAGCAAGCCTTCGTCGTAAACGCTGTTGCGGCTGAGGCCCCAGAGGCTCCGGTTGAGTGATTGCAGTACGCGCTGTGCGGATTTACGAGTGCTCCAGGTGTCGGGTGTGGCGTAGTAGTCGGTAAGAAACCCGGTAATGGCGGTCTGGCTGGCTTCCCGCGCGGCTTCGCTGCTGCTGACGCCGTCGGCCACGGCCATGGCGATGCCTTTGTTGGTAAGCAGCGGGTCGTCGGGCAGCCGGGCACCAATGGTGTCCTGGTTTTCGGCCTTTTGCCCGGCCTCGCTACGCTGGGCAAAGTCGATGCTGAGTTTGGATTTTAGGTGGTCCATTTTTAATCTTTATTCATTTGGATTTGGATTCTCCAGAGAGACCGGTCTGAGGTTGGGTACACCATTGGTAGACCCGCCGTGAACCCATGACGTGAAGGGATTCACTAATGCCTCGGCTTTGGCTTCATGCGTCGCCCTAACACCTACATCCCTGTAGGCGTCAGAGAGTCTGCAAAGGGGATAGACCATCTTGTTCCTCAGTGCAAAGCTGCAACTGGTGTGGACGTAGAGTGTAGGGCGGATAAGCGCAGCGCATCCGCCAAATTCTTTCCATAAACCGCCTGGGCTTTGCGCCTTTTCAAAACCAAAAAATGGCAGGTGCGCCTTAGGCTTACCAGCCCTACACAGCTTAAAGCTTGTCACTGAGGTCCGGTGTGGGATGCACTGTTCCCGGACCGTGGAGCGGGGGACCCGCGATTCGAGCCCCCAGGGAGGGGTTTACGGCGTGTCCGGGAACAGTGCATCCCACACCGGACCGGACTTTCAGAATGGACTGAGCGATCAGGTCAACTCAATCTTCTGCAACGTCCCGTCTGCCATCATCTCGCTCATGTGACCGCGCGGCTCCACCAACAGCTGAACCAGGAAGAACGTCGCCACCGCCGAGCCGGCGATGATCATAAAAAACGTACTCGCATCAATAAAACTGTACGCCGTCAAATACGTCACCGCACCCACGTTACCATAAGCGCCCGTCATTCCCGCGATCTGGCCCGTCATCCGGCGCTTGATCAAGGGCACCATCGCGAACACCGCCCCTTCGCCGGCCTGCACAAAGAACGAACAACACATCACCGACATCACCGCCAGCCACACAGGCCAGGCCGCATCCACCTGGGACAGAACAAAATAGCCAATTGCCAAGCCGCCGATAAAAATCGACATGCTGCGCCGACGGCCGAAATTGTCACTGATCCAACCACCACCCGGGCGGGCCACCAGGTTCATAAACGCAAAGGCACCGCCGAGCATACCCGCTTCGGCCAGGCTCAGGCTGGTGAACGTTTCCAGAAAGAACGCCGGCAACATGGACACCACCGCCAGCTCCGAGCCAAACGTCACGAAGTAGGCCCAGTTCAATACCGCCACCTGTTTAAAATCGTACTTGTCGTGCTCGGGCGCGCCGTGTTTGAGCATGTCCTTATTCACCCGGTAGATCTGGCTGAACTGGAATGCAAACAACGTCAGTAGGACCACCCACATCAAATAGACCAGGTTTTGGGTCAGCAGGCCAATGTTGGACGGGCCGAGGCGCCAGGCCAGCACGCCCAGAATGGCGTACATGGGGATGTTCATGGCGATGTACAGATAGAAGTCCTTCTTGCTGGACACTTCCATGCCGCCGGACTTCTTCGGCTTGAAGTAAGTGGAGCCTTTGGGGGTATTGCGGGCGCGCCAGTAGTAGAACACCCCGTAAATAATGGCAATAACGCCCGTGGAGGCGATGGCCGCACGCCAGCCGCCCATAGAGCCGAAAACGGCCACCGCGAGGGTGGGCAGAATAAACGCCGCTGCGGCGGAACCGAAGTTGCCCCAACCGCCGTAAATGCCTTCGGCCAAGCCCACCTGCCGGGCCGGGAACCATTCGCCCACCATGCGAATGCCGATCACAAAGCCCGCGCCCACGAAGCCCAGCAGGAAGCGGGTCAGGGCCAACTGCTCAAAGGTTTGTGATGAGGCGAAGATCAGGCACAGCACGCCCGAGGAGCAGAGCAGGCCGCAGAACACCTGTCGGGGCCCGAACTTGTCCACGAGAATGCCGATGACGATGCGGGCGGGAATGGTCAGCGCCACGTTAAGGATCAGCAAGGCCTTCCACTGGGCATTACTCATGCCGAGGGTGTCCACGATCAAGGGTTTCAGCGGGGCGTGACTAAACCACACCACAAAGGACAGAAAGAACGCAAACCACGTCAGGTGCAGTATGCGGATCGACGGCTGGGAGAAGTCCAGCGGGTTTAGTTTGTTCAAGCTCATAAGACATCATCCTGGGGTTGGCGGTGCCTGCTTTTACGCGGTATGGCGTCAACGTAAAGGGCGGTGCCGCGGACCGTGTGAATCAAAATGGGGCACGAAAGTCGCTGCGCAGTGTTCATCCGTTGTGCCCGGCCGCTGGGGCGCTTCCCAAGGGCTGGCAGCGATACTTCCCCGTCTCTGCAACCCCTGTGCCAAGCGTTATTAATTTCTAACTGATTGTTTTTAAACAGGATTTCAGAGGAGTTCCTCAAAGGTGGGGGAATGCCGTGAGTCATTAGCGCGCTTGATGAGGGCAGGCGTGAATCACTCTGGTGCGAAGGGAGCGCGGTTTGGCGGCGTTTTGGGGCGGATGAGGGAGGGGGCTACTCGTCACGGCCTGACACCCTATGCACTTGCACCACGGGCTGCCCAACCATAGTGCGATGGCACAAGGCTTTTCTTCCTGAAGGCAATGTTATACTATAACAAAAGTTTTCAAAGAGCACTCGGAGGTAGTTGTGCGCAAAACATCGTGGCGTTCGTTGCGGGGCTATGGGGTTGTGGGGCTCAAAGCGATGGGGCTAGGCGCTCTGTCGTGGGGGGCGTGGGCCGATGAGGCAGACCACCCCAATCCCGCCAAGTTGGAAGTGATTGAAGTGGTGGCCTTGCCCTGGCACGCCTCGACGCTGGAGTCGGCCCAACCGGTGTCGGTGCTGGATGGGGAGGCCCTGGCCCGGCGTCAGTCCTCTACTCTGGGTGAAACCTTGAGCCGCGAAGTGGGGGTGCACACCAACTACTTTGGCCCCGTGGCGAGCAGCCCGATCATTCGGGGCTTGAGTGGGCCCCGGGTGTTGATCACCCAGAACGGGCTGGATGCGGGCGACGCCTCTCGGGTGGGGCCTGACCACCTGGTGACGACCGAGGCTTCCACCGCCCAGCAAATTGAAGTACTGCGCGGGCCTTCGACACTGTTTTACGGCAGTGGCGCCATCGGGGGCGTAGTCAATATTGTTGACGGTCGAGTCCCCCAGGATAACGCGCTCAGCGGCCAGTGGCACGTGAAGCATAACGACGTGGCGGATGAGAATCTTGTTGGCGGTAGCGCCACGGGCGGGACCGGTCAATGGGCCGGCCACATTGATGGTTTTTGGCGCAAATCCAATGACTATCGGATTCCGGTGCCCGCTGAAACGCCCGAGGCGCATGAAGCACATGAAGAGGAGCTCCATGAAGAAGCGGCTCATGGAGAAACCCGCCTGGACAACTCAGCCTACCGAGCCAAGGGCGCCAATCTGGGCAGCAGCTACCTACTCGATAACGGTTTTGTCGGCGTTGCCGTGGGCCGACTTGAGCGCACCTACGGCATTCCGGGGCACAGCCACGGAGACGCCGAGGAAGCGCTCAACGTCTATGCCGACCTGGAGCAGGACCGGGTGCAAGTGCACAGCGAACTGAGCTTTGATCACCACTGGTTCAGTGCGCTGAATACCCGCGTGGGGTACACCGACTATCACCATGCGGAGATCGAAAACGGCGAGGCTCTGACCACCTTTGCCAATGAAAGTTACGAGGCCCGGGCGGAACTGTTCCATCAGCCTCTGGCGGAATGGCGCGGAGCTTGGAGCCTCCAGTACAAGCATCAGGACTTCGAGGCGGTCGGGGCGGAAGCCTTCACGCCACCGTCGCTCACCGAGAGTCTGGCCTTGGCCTGGATGGAAGAGCGACACTTCGGCCCGCTGTTGCTGCAGCTCGGCGCCCGAGTGGAGCGTGTGGAAGTCGACGCTAAACGGTTGACTCTGCCCATGGAGGAAGATGAGTCTCTATTGGCGGTCTACTCGGTGGAGCAGACCTTTGAGCCATTCAGTGTATCCGCCGGGGCGGTGTGGGATTTTACCCCGGGCTACAACCTGGGCGTCTCGATCTCCCGCGCCCAGCGGGCACCGTCGTCCGCCGAGCTCTATTCCTTCGGTCCGCACATCGGCACCAGCAGTTATGAAGTGGGCGCGCTCTACGAGCTTCACACCGAGAGTGACGGCCACTTCCATGTAGAGGTAAACCCCGCCCCGGTGGAGCTGGAAACCTCCAACAACCTGGATGTCTCCCTGCGCAAATTGACCGGCGACTTTGGCTTCACGCTGAACGCTTTCTACAACGTGATGGACGATTACTACTACCTCGCGGCCAGTGGCCTGGAAGCGGAAAGCGGCCACGCGGAAGAGCATGACCACGCCCATGCCGACGAGGAGCCAGAAGGCCTGCCGGTGTATTACTACGCGGCTCGGGATGCCACCTTCTACGGCCTTGAGGGGCAATTCAGTTGGCAGCTGTCCGCTCCCTGGCAGCTGGTACTGACCAGCGACTATACCCGTGCCGAGCTTGACGGCGGCGAGCCCCTTCCCCGTATACCGCCGCTGCGTGTCGGTCTGGAGTTGGACTACGAACGGGATGGCTGGCGCGCCTCCCTCGGCGGCCAGCGTTATTTTGAGCAAGACCGCGTCGCCGACCGGGAAACGGTCACCCCCGGCTACACGCAAATAGATGCCGAGCTGGGGTATGACTGGGACCTGGGCCGCCAGAACCTTACTGTTTACGTACAGGGGCGCAACCTCACCGATGAAGAAGCCCGCCCCCACACCTCGTTTATTAAAGACAAGGCGCCGCTGCCTGCCCGCTCCTTTGCGGTGGGGCTGCGCTCGCAGTTTTAACTTCGCTTTTTTATTGAGTTGGGCCGTTTACCGGCCCGTTTCCCCGACGTTAACAAGGACCCTGGCCATGTTTGATTTCCCACGTTATACCGCCTACGCGTTTTGCCTTAGTGCCACCGTGCTCCTTTCCGCCTGCGGTGGCAGTAGCACCAACATTGTCGAGCGCGAGCCGGTGGCGGCCCCCACCGAAGAGGAAGGGCATGAGGACGAACACGCCGCCGGCGAGGCGCCCAGCACCAAAGGTCGCTTGGTTGTTGCCTCTCAAGGTGAGCCCGAAGTGATGGTGTACGACCTGGACAGCGGGGAAGAGCTTGCCCATTACGAGCTCGCCCACACCGCCTCGGCCGTGTATGCCAGTGCCAACTATCGGTTTGCCTTGATACTCCAACGTGAGGGCAACCAGGTCAACGCCATTGATGCGGGTTTTATTCGCGAAGCCCACGACGACCACTTTGATTACACTATCGCCGCGCCCTCGTTCAGTGACTTTGACGTGTCCGGACCTCGCCCCACGCACTTCACCCGGGGCGATGATGAGGTGGTGATTTTCTACGATGGCAATGCCGACACCGCCGAAGGGGCCGAGGTGGGCGTTGTTTCCGACGCGAAGCTGGCAGCCGGCGCCGCCGGGGTCCGCATCGAACTGGAAACTCACCAGCATGGGGCCGCCCGCATCCTGGGGGAGCATTTGTTCCTCACCCTGCGCGACCCGCTCGATACCAGCACCACCCTGCCGGATCAGATCGCTTGGTACCATCTTCACGATGGCGAGTATGAGCTGGAACAAACGTTCGAAACACGATGCCCCGCCCTGCACGGCAGCGCACGCTGGGAACATGGCGTGGCGTTCGGCTGCAGCGACGGCGTACTGGTGATTCATGCAGAAGGCGGTGAGTTTGTGGCGGATAAGGTCGCGAACCCGGAGGGCTTGTCCGGTCGCATCGGTTCGCTGTATGCGAATGCCGGTGCGCACCAGCTGGTGGGGGTGGCTTCGGGCGAACTCTTTTTGATTGATCCCGAAGCCGGAACCATCGACCGCTTAAGCTGGACTGAGGAGGGGCGGGCGCCCGTCGCCTACGGGTTTGATGGTGAGGCTGAGCACTTCCTGGTGCTGGATGACCAGGGAGCGCTTACGCGGCTGGAGGTCGCGGATGGCTGGGCGGCGCTGGCCCCCATTCCCGTGGTCAGCTCCGACTTGAGTGGCTTGTCCGAGGAGGTGCGCTTGGCCATGACCGTCTCTCACGCCAGCCATCTGGTGTATGTCACCGATCCGGTGGCCATGTCGGTTCTAGAAGTCGACCTGGAGTCCGAAGCGGTGACTACCGCCCTGACGTTGGAATCCGTACCCGCCAAACTCGCCTGGACGGGGTTCGAAGGGGCGCATGAGGAGCACGAGCACTAAGCGCCGTGCTTGTTGCTCCAGAACGCTCTCGCTAGAAAGTGTACCCCAGGGCAAGGAAGCCTTTTACCAACCGCTCCTCATCCACCAATGGACTGTCCGTCAGGCGGCTATCCAACTGCTCCGCGCCGATATTCCCGATCAGTTGCCAACCGGTGGTGATTTCATAAAACACGGACAGGCCCACTTCGGGGTTTAGGGTCGAGCCGGGCGAATAGGCCGGGCGCCACTCGGTGGCAGCACGGCTCGGCACCCCGAACTCATAGTCGGCCAGTTCGCTGCTCAGCCAGTTAACCCCCACCGAGGGCGACAGCCGGGCGTTGCCCCACTGGAAGCCACGGCTGATTGACAGGCTGGCGACCTGCCCGCCCGAATGATCAAGCAGGTCCTGGCTGACACTGCCGGATAGCCGAAAGTTGCCGGGCAGGTCGCCGATGACGGCGAGCCCCAACATAAAAGTATTCCCCCGATCGCCCATGCCCGCCAGATAAGGGCTGTCGGCCTCTTCATAGGCTCCCAGGCGCAGGTCCCCCTGAAGAGCCAGACGCCAGTCGGTGCTGCCGGTCAGCGTGTAGCGCAGGCGTGGCCCCGTCCACTGCAACCGCTCCCCAATGTAAAAAATCGCCGGAATGGCCTGCACCGGTTGAGCATTGCTGTCCCGGTAGGGAGAGCTTTGGCCCACCATTCCGATACCGACGCCCAGTTGGCCGGAGGGTCCGAGCGGGCGGTATAGCGCCATGGTTTGTTTTGCGGCCTCTTGCTCATTCAGGCGAATGCGAGCTCGCTGGAAGCTGGGCGGCCCCTTGGGGCGGTAATCGTTGGTCAGGGCAATGGGCTCTCGGGGGATGCCGATAAAGTTGCGGTCCAGCTCGCCGTTGCGGTTGTCGTCCTGAAACAGCAGTGCCGCATACTCGCCCGCCGGGACTTCAATCACCAGTGGTTCCGGTGGGGAAAAGCGGAACTGTCGCTCGGGCTCGCCCAGGCTGCCGAACCGGTCCGGGTCTTCGTACAAATAGAGAATCAGCTCCGCCTCTTCATCGGCATTGCTTACCGTGAGAGTGAGTTCCGCGCCACTGGCCGCGCCGGTGGCGAGCAACAGCGGCAGCACAAGCACTGAAAAGAAGGTGGGTCGAGGCCGTGAAGTCATAGCTTTTATCCGGACGCCGTAAAAGTCGGGAGCGATTACGCCATGGAAGGCGCTTCGGATGACCATATACTCACTTGTTATAACCCTAGAGCCAATAACTATTTTCTCTGATTAACGCGTTTCGTTATGCTCGCGGGGTTTAATAACCACACTGGACGAGACTGTATGGAATGGCAAGGCGTGCTGTCCCTGTTGCTGACCCTTGGGGCGCTGGGCACCTTGATTTTTACCCGCATCGGACCACACTTGGTCATGACCGGGGTGATGATTTTGCTGATGGTGACCGGCGTTTTGACCGCCGATGAAGCTCTGTCGGGGTTCAGTAACAGCGGCCTGATTACCGTGGCGGCCATGTTTGTGGTGGCCACCGGTATTCATGCCTCCGGGGGGCTTGAGCTGGTGGTACACCATTTGTTGGGCCAACCCCGGAGCGTACGCCGGGCGCAACTGAGGGTGGCGCTGCCGGTGGCACTGTTCAGCGGTTTTCTCAACAATACCCCGGTGGTGGCGACCATGATTCCCGCCGTGCGAGCCTGGGCCAAGCGGATTGATGTCCCCGCCTCCAAGCTGATGATTCCCTTGAGTTATGCCGCCATTCTCGGTGGCACCCTGACGCTGGTGGGCACCAGTACCAACCTGGTGGTGAACGGACTGTACCAATCCATGACCGGCGATGAGGGCTTCTCCTTGTTCTCCATCACGGCGGTGGCCCTGCCCGTGGCCGTGGTGGGCCTGCTGTTTATACTGGCCTTTTTCCCCCGTTGGTTGCCCGATCGTCGGGAAAAAACACTCTTCGGCAATTTGCGGGAATTCACCCTGGAGGTGGCAGTGGCCAGCAACGGGCCGCTGGTGGGCAAAACCGTGGTCGAAGCGGGTTTGCGTAACCTCAAGCGGATCTATCTGGTGGAGATTGAACGCGCGGGGGCCATCGTGCCGGCGGTTGGCTCCGAGGAACCCCTGCAGGCGGGGGACCGTTTGATTTTTGCGGGGGATACCGAGGCGATTTCCGACCTGCTGCGCATCAAAGGTATTGTGGCCTCCACCAACGGCGAGCCCACTCTCGGCCGCGAGCACAGCGAGCGCCGTCTGGTGGAAGCGGTCATTTCCCCCCACAGTAACTGTATTAACCAGACCATTCGGGACTCCCAGTTCCGCGAGCGCTACGGGGCCGTGGTTCTGGCGGTGGCCCGTAATGGCGAACGGGTACCGGGGAGCCTGGGGACGATTAAGCTCAAACCCGGTGACACGCTGTTGCTGGAGGCGCGCCCCGCTTTTGTCAGCCGTCAGCAATACAACAAAGACTTTCTGTTAATCAACGACTTGCAGACCGAGGCGCCACGGCACCAGCGCGCGTACTTGGCCTGGGGCATTTTGCTGGCGGTGGTGCTCACCGCCGCCTTTGGCGTGCTGCCCATGTTGGAGGCCGCCCTGGTGGGCGCGGCCGCCATGATTATCACCGGCTGCTGCTCGGGGCCCCAGGCACAAAAGAGCCTGGACCCGACGGTACTGCTTACCATTGCCGCCTCCTTTTCGCTGGGGGCAGCGCTGGATAAAACCGGAGTGGCTCGATTGCTGGGCCAAGCTGCCGTGGACCTCAGCGGGGGGCACCCCTGGCTGATTTTGGTGCTGGTGTATGTCGCCGTTTCGGTGCTGACCGAATGCGTGACCAACAACGCCGCGGCCATTATCATGCTGCCGGTAGTGTTGGAGATTACCGAAAAGGCCGGCCTCAATCCCGAGCCCTATCTCTTTGCGCTGATGATTGCGGCCTCGGCGAGCTTCGCTACGCCTCTGGGTTATCAGACCAACTTGATGGTTTACGGCCCCGGGGGGTATCGCTTTACGGACTTCCTGAAGGTGGGCGCGCCGATGAATGCCCTGGTGGGGGTGACGACTCTCACCGTATTGATACTGGGGTGGCCGTTAGTGCGTTAATGGTGCGTTAATAGCCGCTGACCGGAATAAAAAAAGGCGACGCCTAAGCGTCGCCAACGAAGGGTCCATAAGGAAAGAGAGCGGTAGATTCTAGTGGTTTAAACGCTACTCATTCGCCGGTTTGCCGATGGTCGCGAGAATGCCGCCGTCCACATACACCACTTGGCCGGTGACGAAATTGCTGGCGTTGGAGGACAGAAAAATAGCCGCCCCTTGCAGGTCATCCGGGTCGCCCCACTTGCCGGCGGGCGTCCGGCTGATGATGAACTCGTTCAACGGGTTGCCTTCCACTCGGATGGGCGCGGTCTGGCTGGTGGCAAAGTAGCCCGGGCCGATTCCGTTGACCTGCACGTTGTGGCGGGCCCACTCGGTGGCCATGTTTTGGGTCAGCATTTTTAACCCGCCCTTGGCCGCGGCGTAAGCGCCGACGGAGTCGCGTCCGAGCTCGCTCATCATCGAACAGATGTTGATGATTTTGCCCTGTTTGCGCTCGACCATTTTCTTTGCGACCGGGCGGGTCATGGTAAACACGCCCACCAAGTCGGTATCGATCACTTGCTGGAACTCCTCAACGGCCATCTCCAGCATGGGCACACGCTTGATGATGCCGGCGTTGTTAACCAGAATGTCAATTGGCCCCACGTCTTTCTCGATTTTGTCGACCGCATCGATCACCTGATCTTCTTTTGTGACGTCGAATTTGTAACCAAACGCCTTGTAGCCCTCCGCTTCGTACTCGGCCACGGCTTTGTCGATTTTCTCCTGGGATGAGTGGCCGTTGATCACGATAGTGGCGCCGGCGCTGCCCAGGCCCTTGGCCATGGCCATGCCGATACCGTGTGTGGCGCCGGTGACGAGGGCAACCTTGCCGGTCAGGTCAAATAACGGATGTGTCATTGTGCTCGCTCCTTACTTCAATTCGTGTGGCTGGTGGAAGTCCATATCGGTGTAGTCTAGGTTTTCACCGGCCATGCCCCAGATGAACGTATAGTTTGCAGTACCCACGCCGGAGTGCATGGACCAGGGTGGAGACAGTACCGCCTGCTCATTGTGAATCCACAGGTGGCGGGTGTCTTCCTTAGGGCCCATAAAATGACAGACGGCTTGGTCTTCCGGCACGTTGAAGTAAAAGTAGGCTTCCATCCTTCGAGTGTGGGTATGCACGGGCATGGTGTTCCAGATGCTACCCGGCTGCAGTTCGGTCATACCCATCTGCAACTGGCAGGTTTCAATAATGCCGTTGATTAGAAGCTGGTTGACCCGGCGTTCGTTGCAGGTTTCCGAAGAGCCCAGCTCCAATACGTTGGCATCCCCCATGCCGACCTTCTTGGTGGGGTAGGCATGGTGGGCGGGGGCGGAGTTGAGGTAGAACTTGGCCGGGTTGCCGGCCTCACGGCTGCGGAAGCTAACCTCTTTGGCGCCGCGACCGATGTATAGCGCACTCTTGGTTTCCAGTTCGTAGTCGGTCCCGTCGACGGTAATGACACCATCGCCACCGATATTGATCGCGCCCAGTTCGCGCCGGTCGAGAAAGTGCTCGGCCTTTTGCTGGTCTACCGGCTCGAGGGGCACGGCGTTTTTGATCGGCTTGGCGCCGCCGACCATCATCCGGTCGTAATGGGTATAGACAAAGTTAAGTTGGTCGTCTTCAAAGATCTTTTCGATCAGAAAGTGCTTACGTAACTTGTCAGTATCGTAGTGCTTATAATCGTCGATATGGACGGCAAAGCGTTCTTCGATGGATTTCATAGTGACCTCATTTGCCCTTGAGCAGTTTGTGCATTTCGATACCGGCCAGGATAAACGGCCCTGTGCCCTTAGGATCATTGCGATAGACCGGCTCGCTCATATAGTACTCATAGCTGCCGTCGCGCCCGAAGCCCAAGCCGGCGACCAGGCAGATATTGGTCAGGCTGACCTTGTTGTCAGTGTGCACGAGCATGAACTCCTGCACCAGGCCGTCGTAGGCTTTTTGCGCCACCGAACGGTAGCTTTCATCCAGGTAGCCGTTGTTCAGAGCCTTGGCATAAAAGTAAGTAAACATGGACGATGCGCTGGACTCGCGGTAATTCCCCGGCGCATTCGGTTGATCCATAATTTGCCACCAAGTGCCGGAGGCCGGGTCCTGGTAGTCCTTTAGGTCGGCGGCAATCTCGTTAATCATCTCGATCAGTGGCCGGCGCAGTTCGGTTTCTTCCTCCGGGATATAGTCGAGCACATCGACGATGGCCATGGTCAGCCAACCGAAACCGCGGCCCCAAAAGTGCTTTGAAAGTCCGGTTTCGGGGTCGGCCCAGTCCTGCTGTTTTTTTTCATCCCAGGCGTGGTAGTAAAGTCCGGTCTGCGGGTCGCGCAGTTGCTCCCGGGAAATTTGAAACTCTTTAACCACCTCCTCCCAGCTATGGCGTTGCTGTTCGCCTTCTTCAAACAGCAGGGCGTATTGGGCCAGGAATGGCATGCCCATATAGACACCATCGAGCCATAGCTGCCAGGGGTAGCGCTCTTTATGCCAGAAGGCGCCCTCACTGGTTCGCGGGTGGTCCTTCAGGTGTTGGCGCAGCGTTTGTGCGGCGAGTTTGTACCGCTGCTCACCGGTTTCTTTCCAAAGGCGTAGAACCACGTCCCCGGGCTTGATGTTGTCGATGTTGTAGTTGCGGGTCTTGTAGCGGGTGATGTCGCCGTCCTCTGCGATGAAAGTGCCCGTAGTCTTGGCTTTCACCTCAGCGTAGCGCGGCTCCCCGGTGACTTTGCCGAGCTCATCATAGGCGAGCGGTAGCAAGCCGATAATGTCGTACTCGAACTTGGGTGGGCGTTCGCGGTTAGTGTCCCACCCGTCTGCGTGATAGCGAAGGGTTTTGCGCTCCAGCTCCGCCTCGGCCAGTCGCCGACTCCACTCCAGCGCGGCTTGCGCGTCGGCCGGTGGGTGTTTCTGGGCCTGACTGTGGGCGAAGAAGGTACGCTCGCGCGGCGGCATGGTCAGGCGGTCGGCTTGCTTCTCAAGGTAGGCAACAAAGTCGTCTCGGGTTTTGATGCCGTTGGTTTCCCCTTCCCAGGCGGCCAGGAAGTAGTAGTCCACATCTTCGCCGGCCGCATCGAGTACGGAAACATAGTTGTGCTCATCTTCGGTTTGCGCTTTCAGATCGGAGCGGCGGAACAGCAGCGCCATACCAAGGTGGTCATCATTCAGGCTTTGCTGGCCCCAACTGGCGACGTAGGTATAGGCTTTGCCTGTAATGTTGACATCGCCCTTGATCAGTTCGGTCCCCGGATGCTTGACCAGGCCGGCGGCGATGTTGTCCAGTGAGTCGCTCAGCTCCAGGTCCACGTGAACCAGGCGGCTGCCGGCGGTCATTGACAGTTGCGCGGTGACGTCCAGGGTTTTGTCGGCCACCTGCCAGTCGTTGTATTGAATGCTAAAGGAAGAGTATAGGTTACCGTCGTCAAGAATACGGGCATCCCAGCCCTCCACCTCGGAGACTCGAACCACTTTTTCCCCATCCCAGTAGCCGTATCCGCCGGCGCCGAGCGAGCTGCCCACCTTCAGAACGTCCATGCCCCAGTCCGCCATTTCGTGGTAGGAGTCAAAGCCATCCTGTCCAACATTCTGTAACACCATGTCACTCGTCTTCTTTCCAAAAATGTCGAAGCCGTTGCGCCAGTCCAGGTACACACGGTAACCCACCAAGTCGGACTCAATGCCGGGCCCCTCATAGCGAATGAAGTATGAGTGATCGGAATGCTCTTCAGGTGCTGTCAGCTGTTGGACGTTCTCAAATTCTCCACCGACATACTCGTATTGCCCCTCGCGACTGTCGTCGGAATGAGGCTGCCATTCGCCGCCGGCCTTGCGGGAAAGTTCGGCTTGAGTGCGCTTTTCGGCCTCGGGCGCCTGGCCCGCCAGCTCGTTGTCGATAACGAGTTCGGCTTGGCTTTCCGAGCCAAGGTTCACCAAGGTGAGCACGCCGTCCTTCTCGCCATCCCCATTGCGGTCGACTAGCTGGACCGCAAGGGGCAAGCCGTCTAGCGTAACGCCCAGTTGTGCATTCAACGCCGCCGGCCGCTCCAGCCCTAGATCGTAGAAGCTCACGTAAACCGGTTCGTCTTTTAATGGGCGGCTGAGAGCGTTGGACAATTCAATACGAGCCAGAGGCAGGGCGTCAGCTTTTGAGTGGGCGCCAGGGGCCGCGCTTTCTTGGAGCTCGGGTGGAGTGGGCGTATCACTGCAGCCCACCAGCGCGACCGTCGCAATCAGCACGGTGCCGGGGAGCCGTTGGAATTTGAGCATAGTCTTCACCTTTCTGGGTCTCTCTTATTGGGAGCCGGTTGGCCCTGTTGTTCTAAAAGATGACAGATCGTCGACGTTCAGCGATGTCGGGCGATTGGGGCGAGCATTGTGGAGGGGCCGCCTAGGGGGGACGACCTAACCCACCAGTGGCGTAACCACTGGTGGGCTTTGGCCGGGTTGATTTTGTTGCTCGGTCTCTTGGCTTTATTGGGCGGGAGTACCAGCCTGTGCCTTGATAACCGAGGTGGTTCTGAGCTTGACCGATAGTGCTCGGGGCCCCGAACCAGAGGAGTTTAGGCTCTCACACCTATTCTGTTTTAATCCTTTGCGTTGCTTCTAAACGTAATGGCTTCATTACTTATTACTTTGTTTACTCCTTTAATCACTCCTCTCTTGCTTTCTCCACTTGTCTCCCTCTTGCCTCTTTAGCGTCTTTTTGTAAGAGGCTCGAGCGCCCTTAAATGTCATTGTCGGGTTGCTCGATACCGCTGGCTCAGTGCCTCGGAAAGCCTGTGCCGATGCAGTGGTTTCATTCTGGTATGCCTCGATGGGAAAATCAAGCGTGAAGAACAATTTTTTTCCTGTAATCGAGCCTATATTAGTTCAGGGGTTTCGGTTTTGTGTGTGTAACCGGTTTCATATAATTTTGTTTCTTTGAGTAATCCATTACATTTTGCGCAAATTTCGTTTTTGTTTCGGTACGGGAGTAAAAACACGGAAAAAACTGCATTTTTTTACAAGATGACCTTTCTCCTACCGTACCGGGAATGACAGCGGTGTCATTTGCGGCGCAGGGGAGTTTGTTTGAAATGACACCGCTGTCATTGCAAACTTGAGCAAAGTCGCTGGAGTTTGCTTTGAAATTGGCGCATTTAAATGGTTGCGGCAGGGGCGGTGACGGTGCTAAATTTGATCCCGGTATTGACCGAATACCATTGCCGATTTTTCAGGCGCCGCAAGGCGCCTGTTTTTTTTCTACCCCAGAAAAAGTGGCCCTGATAAAAACGACGGCCAGGGGACTTCGGCGAGCCGGCAAGCAGACGAGGCTGACGGTTTTTCCTCCGAAACAATTTTCCAGTGGTTAGGTGTCTACGGGTCGGGTGCTCGTGGG
Source organism: Marinimicrobium locisalis (assembly GCF_039822625.1). Classification (NCBI taxonomy): domain Bacteria; kingdom Pseudomonadati; phylum Pseudomonadota; class Gammaproteobacteria; order Cellvibrionales; family Cellvibrionaceae; genus Marinimicrobium; species Marinimicrobium locisalis. The sequence goes on along the minus strand of NZ_JBDLLG010000015.1, from coordinate 56,508 downwards.
GCAAGTGCCCCGGTTCAGGTGTGCCTGGCTCAGGCGAGAGTAACTTGGAAAGCTCCAATCTTGGGTGATTATTATTGTGGCAACCATCATTCATCTTCACGCACGTGACAACGTCGGCGTTTGTAAGGCCGCTCTGCCCGCGAATACCGCGTTGCTTCAGCCAGAGCTGACTCTGATTGACGATATTCCCGCCATGCACAAGGTGGCGTTGACGGATATACCGCAAGGGCAGCCCATTCTCAAATATGGCCAGATCATCGGCTTCGCCTCTCGGGCGATTCGCCCCGGCGAACATGTGCACAGCCACAACTGTAAAATGGGCGCGGCGGAGAAAGACTACGGGTTTTGCCGAAACGCTCGCCCTACCGACTATGTGCCCGAAGGCGAACGCGCTACCTTTCAGGGGTATCGGCGGGCCAACGGCAAAGTGGGCACCCGCAATTATATTGGTATTTTGACCACGGTGAACTGTTCGGCCACGGTGGCGAAAGCCATTGCTCAGCACTTTACGTTCTCCGGCGAACTGGACGACTACCCCCATATTGACGGCGTGGTGGCATTTACCCACGAGACCGGTTGCGGTATGCGCGCCGATGGCGAGGGCTATGACACCTTGCGCCGAACCTTCGACGGTTACGCCCGCCACCCCAACTTCGGGGGCGTACTCATGGTTGGCCTGGGTTGTGAAACCATGCAGGTTCGCCGGGTGATGGCGGAGAGCGGTTTGGGGGACACCGACACCTTTCAGGCCTACACCATTCAGGAGGTGGGCGGTACCCGTAAAGCCATTGAGCGAGGCATAGAAGTGCTGCGCGGTATGCTAACCGGGGTAAATCGGCATACCCGGGAAACCGTTCCGGCCAGCGAGCTGACCCTGGCGGTTCAGTGCGGCGGCTCCGATGCCTTTTCGGGGATTACCGCCAATCCGGCACTGGGCGCGGCGGGCGATATCCTGATTCGCCATGGCGGCACCGTGATCTATTCGGAAACTCCCGAAATTTTTGGTGCTGAGCACCTGTTGACCCAGCGCTCAAAAACTCCTGAAATTGCTCGGAAGTTGCTCGATCGGATCGAATGGTGGCAGGATTACACCGCGCGCAACGATTTTGAGCTGGACAACAATCCCTCTCCGGGTAACAAAGCCGGCGGCTTGACCACTATTATGGAGAAGTCCCTCGGGGCGCAAGCGAAAAGCGGCTCCACCGAAATGGTGGGAGTTTATCTCTATGGTGAAGAGGTGAAAGAGAAAGGGTTGGTGTTTATGGACAGTCCCGGGTTCGATCCGGTGTCGGTGACCGGCCAGGTGGCTTCCGGCGCGAATGTGGTATGTTTTACCACCGGGCGCGGCTCGGCCTTCGGGTTCAAACCAGCCCCCAGCCTGAAGCTGGCAAGCAGTTCCGATCTCTTCAGCCGTATGGAAGAAGATATTGATATAAACTGTGGCGGTATTCTGGATGGGGAGATGACTCAGCAGGAATCCGCCCAAGCCATTTTTGAGCAAATACTGGCTACCGCCTCCGGAGAGCCGACCAAGAGCGAACAGCTCGGCTACGGAGATAATGAGTTCAACCCCTGGAAGATCGGAGCGGTTGTCTAGTCTCGCGCGCCTTGCCTGGAGCGCTTGTGTGGCGGCTGAGTGTTGCGACATTATCCTCGCGGCCCACGAGCCGACGGTGAAATGAAACGCTAAGAACCAAAACCGAAAAATGCAGTAATAAGGGAGCTGAGCCCCACGCTGGGGCGACGGCCCCTATCAGTGGACCAATGGGCGGCACGGCGCCGGGAGGTGAGAGACCCGGCAACGCGCCCGCTGTGAATCAGTTCAAAAAAACGCTGATCACGGCACCCCATTGACTCCATACAACAAGAAGTGAGGTGCCGGTAACCCCGGATGCCTCACCTGTTAGGACATCCTGCCTCGCTGATTCCGCCAAAGTCGGAAATAGCGACTATGGTTAATGGTGTCCATCACTTGAGGGAGACAATTCATGAAAATTGCGATACCCAAAGAGCGTCGCGAGCACGAGCGGCGCGTGGCCGCAACGCCCGAGACGGTCAAGAAACTAATCGCCCTCGGGGCCGAGGTGGCGGTAGAGGCGGGCGCCGGCCTGTCTAGCCGCATTACCGATGAGGCCTATGAGGTCGCTGGTGCCACTGTCGTTAATGATTTAAACGCCTTGCTCGGCGATGCCGACGTGGTGCTCAAAGTCCAGCGCCCGCTGTTGGGCGAAGACAACCAGCCCGATGAGCTTGCCCCCATGAAGAAGGGCGCGCTTCTGATTGCCGGGCTTTCCCCCTATGCCGAACCCGACGCGATCAAACGCTATGCCCAAGCCGGTGTAACGGCCGTGGCCATGGAGTTTGTACCCCGCATTACCCGTGCCCAAAGCATGGATATCCTCAGCTCCCAGAGCAACTTGGCCGGCTACCGGTCAGTGTTGGAAGCGGCTTACATCTACGATCGGGTCATGCCCATGATGATGACCGCCGCCGGCACGGTTGCCCCCGCCCGGGTGATGGTTCTGGGGGCGGGCGTGGCCGGCTTGCAAGCCATTGCCACCGCCAAACGCCTGGGGGCCATTGTCTCGGCCACGGACGTTCGCCCCGCCGCCAAAGAGCAGGTGGAGAGCCTGGGCGGCAAGTTCGTAATGGTCGAAAGCGAAGAGACCAAAGAGGCCGAAACCGCCGGTGGCTACGCCAAGGAAATGAGCGAAGACTACAAGCGCAAACAGGCCGAGCTAGTGGCGGAAACCGTGAAGAAGCAGGACATCGTCATCTGTACCGCCCTGATTCCAGGCCGCAAAGCCCCCACCCTGATCAACGATGAGATGGTGCACAGCATGCGCCAGGGTTCGGTGATCGTGGACCTGGCGGCGGAGCAGGGGGGCAACTGCACCCTGTCCCGGCCCGGCGAAGTGGTGGATGTAAACGGAGTGTCCATTATTGGCCACTACAACATCCCCAGCCGGTTGTCCGCCGATGCCAGTGCGTTGTTCGCCAAGAACCTGCTCAATTACCTGACTCCGTTGGTCGATGCCGAGAGCAAAGCGCTCAAGGTCGACTGGGAGGACGAAATTGTCGCCGCCTCGGTACTTACGCGCGACGGCCAGGTAGTTCATTCCGCTTTCCAGACCGAACAATAAGGGGGCCGTCATGGAAGCCAATTTCATTCAGCAGTTATCCATTTTTGTGCTGGCGATTTTCGTCGGCTACTACGTCGTTTGGAGTGTCACCCCGGCGCTTCACACACCGCTGATGGCCGTTACCAACGCCATCTCCAGTGTGATTATCGTGGGCGCGTTGATCGCCGCCGGCCCCGAGAGCATGAGCCTGTCCAAAGCCCTGGGCTTTGTGGCCATGACGCTGGCCGCGATCAATATCTTCGGTGGCTTTACCGTCACCCAACGCATGCTCGCCATGTACAAGAAGAAAAAATAACCGGGGGAACTTATGACTGAACTACACGCGAATCTGACCTCGCTGGCCTATTTGGTGGCGGCGGTTCTGTTTATCATGGCCCTGCGCGGGCTGTCCTCACCCGAAACCTCCCGCACCGGCAATATCTGCGGGATGCTCGGTATGCTCATCGCCGTGGTCACCACCGTCTTTAGTCCGGAAGTACAATCCTACGGGTGGATTATCGCCGCTCTGATCCTGGGCGCCGTGATCGGCATAACCATCGCCAAACGCATTGCCATGACCGCCATGCCGCAATTGGTGGCCGCCTTCCACAGTCTGGTGGGCATGGCGGCGGTGCTGGTCGCCGGCGCGGCCTTTACCAACCCGGGGGCCTTCGGCCTGGTCGGCCCGGCGGGGGATATCTTTGTCGCCAGCCGCATTGAAATGGCTCTGGGTGCGGTGATCGGCGCCATCACTTTCTCCGGCTCGATCATTGCCTTCACCAAGCTGCAAGGGCTGGTCTCCGGTGCGCCGGTTTCCTTCGGTGGGCAACATTACCTCAATGCCCTGTTCGGCTTGGTAATCCTTGGTTTGCTGGTGTACTTTTGCATCGACCAGCAGCCCTGGATCTTCTGGAGCATGACCGCCCTGGCGTTCATCATCGGGGTGCTGATCATCATCCCCATTGGCGGCGCCGACATGCCGGTGGTGGTTTCGATGCTCAACTCCTACTCCGGTTGGGCCGCGGCGGGCATCGGCTTCACACTGAAGAACGATGCATTGATCGTGACCGGTGCACTGGTGGGTTCTTCCGGTGCCATCCTGTCGTACATCATGTGCAAGGGCATGAACCGCTCCTTCTTCAGCGTGATCCTGGGTGGCTTTGGCGGCGACACTTCCGCGGGCCCAGCCGGCGCGGCGGACGACCGGCCGGTGAAGCAGGGCAGCGCGGAAGATGCGGCCTTTATTATGAAGAACGCCGGTTCGGTCATCATCATTCCCGGTTACGGAATGGCGGTGGCTCAGGCTCAGCACGCTTTACGTGAAATGTGCGATGAACTGAAGCAGGCGGGCGTCACCGTAAAGTATGCGATTCATCCGGTGGCGGGCCGCATGCCCGGCCATATGAATGTGCTGTTGGCGGAGGCAAACGTGCCTTACGATGAGGTGTTTGAGCTGGAGGATATTAACAGTGAGTTCCAGACGACGGATGTGGCGTTTGTCATCGGCGCGAACGATGTAACCAACCCGTCGGCGAAGAGTGACCCGGCGAGCCCGATTTACGGTATGCCGATTTTGGATGTGGAGAAGGCCAAGACGGTGTTGTTTGTGAAGCGTGGTATGTCTCCGGGTTATGCGGGCGTGCAAAATGAGTTGTTCTACCGGGACAATACGATGATGCTTTTCGGGGACGCCAAGAAAATGGTTGAGACGATTCTTCGTAACCTCGATTAGCGATTGGTGGTCTCTCCGCTTCGGGAGCGGGTGCGGGGCATACCGGTTCAAGACACGCCGTAAAACCATGACGTGAAGGGATTCACTAATGCCGCGATGGCATGGATGCCAAGGAGCGGCCCCTGGGGGCTCGAATCGCGAGTCCCTCGCTCCACGGTCGTGAACCGGTATGCCCCGCACCCTCTGGCCGTATGGTAGAGGTAACACGAGATGCGCTAGCGTTGGCCTTTAGAGAGGCTGAACGCTTTTTGCCAAGCGTAGGATGGATAAGGGACACAGTCCCGCATCCACCAATTGTACTTTTACAGGGCGCAGAGACGTATGTGGCAAAGAAAGATGTCTGCGGAAATCCAGGACTTTGGTTTTCATAGAACCTGCGGGTTGAATTAGCGTGAAGCTTGCACCGAACTAGGGGCGGCACGGGGTATAGGGTGGCTGGACCGTGGAGCGCGGGATTCGCGATTCGAGCCCCCAGGGACGGGTTAACGGCGTGTCCAGCCACCCTATACCCCGTGCCGACCCGGAGCTTACGGAGCTCCAACAAAAAACCTTCCGTTGAGAGAGCGAAAGGCAAGCTGTAGGATAGTCAACACGACAATAAGTGAGACAGTTCTTATGTATAAGATACGACATAATAAACCGTACAGCGGGAAAGTTTGGCAACGACTACTCGCCGGAGCGGCGGTTGTGGCCCTGCTTGTGGGTTGTGACGCCGTCGTCGACGACACCGTCTACATGAAAATGGGGCACGACCTCGACCGCACTACACCGGTACACAAAGCCATGGTCCACATGGCCGAGCGGCTCGACGAACTCTCCGACGGCACCGTCCAGCTCGACGTCTACTCCAACGGCCAACTCGGCTCCGAACGAGAGCTCATCGAACTACTCCAAATCGGCAGCCTGGCCATGACCAAAGTCTCCGCCAGCCCCATGGAAAGCTTCGTGCCGGAAATGAAAATCTTCAGCATTCCCTACGTCTTCCGTGATCACGAGCACTTCTGGGAGTTTCTCAATAGCGAGGCTGGCACCGGCATGCTCCAGTCCGGCGCCAGTGTCGGGCTACGCGGGTTGGGGTACTACGACGCCGGGAGCCGCAGCTTTTACACCGTCAACCGGCAAGTCGAAACCCCCGAAGACCTAAAAGGAATGAAAATTCGCGTGCAGCAGAGCCAAACCTCCATGAAAATGGTGCGCGCGCTGGGGGGCTCACCCACCCCCGTCTCCTGGGGCGAACTGTACACCGCCCTCTCTCAAGGGGTGGTCGACGGTGCCGAGAATAACCCGCCCAGCTTCTTTATCTCCAAGCACTACGAAGTGGCCAAGTTCTACTCACTCAACGAACACACCTACGTGCCCGACGTGGTACTGATCAGCAACTACGTGTGGAACAGCTTGAATGAGCAGCAGCAGGCCTGGCTGCAACAGGCCATGGATGAGTCCGTCACGTACCAGAAAAAACTCTGGGCCGAAGCGACCGAGCACGCCCTGGAAGAAGTGCAAAAGGCCGGTGTCGAAGTGGTTTATCCGGACAAAGAGCCGTTTATGAAACGAGTAGAACCCATGCACGAAGAGCTGCGCGGTGACCCCGTGTACGAGCTTCTGCAACAGATTAAATCCATGTGAGCGTGGGAGTTGACCGATGACGACTGTAATGAGAATAATTGATCGCGCCCTCGCCCGGGTGCTGATGGTTCTGATGGCGCTAATGGTGATCGACGTCACCTGGCAGGTGATTACCCGTTTTATTTTATCCGAGCCCAGTTCCCTAACCGAAGAGCTTGCCCGCTTCCTGCTGGTGTGGATCGGGCTTCTGGGCGCGGCCTACGCCTTTCGGGTACGGGCGCACTTGGGGCTGGACATTGTGACCTCTAACCTGTCGCGTAAAGCGCAGGTCAAAACCGAAATACTGATTAACCTTCTGTGTTTTGCCTTCGCCGCCAGTGTCATGGTCGTGGGTGGTTTTAAGCTCATGATGCTGACGCTTGAGCTGAATCAACTCTCCCCGGCATTGCAAATCCCCATGGGCTACATCTACAGCGTGGTCCCCATCAGTGGGGTTCTGATTTGCCTCTTCGCCATTGATCATATTCGATTGCGCGAAATTCCGGGCGCCAACGAAGACCTCCCCGTCGATTAACGCTGAAATAGAGAACAAATAAGAGAGGCAAAACCCCTATGGAACTGTCTATTGTCGTGTTGGTGCTCAGCTTCGTTGTGTTGCTGTTTCTCAATGTGCCCATCGCCATCAGCATTGGTATAGCCACCTTGCTGACCATGCTATTTACCATTGACTTTATGCCCGCGGTCATGACCTTGGCGCAACGCATGGCGGGGGGCATTAACAGCTTTGCGCTGCTGGCCATCCCCTTCTTTATCTTATCCGGCATTCTTATGGGGCAGGGGGGGATCGCCCACCGCTTGATAGAGTTTGCCAAGGTCTTCTTCGGCATGTTGCCGGGGGGGCTGGCGTTTGTGAACGTCATCAGTTGTACCCTGTTCGGCGCCATTTCCGGCTCAGCGGTGGCGGCTACCTCAGCGGTCGGCGGTTTTATGGTGCCGGCCATGACCAAAGAGGGCTACGACCGGGGTTTCAGCGGCGCGGTCACCGTGACCGCTTCCACCACCGGCCTGCTCATTCCACCGAGCAACGTATTGATTGTTTATTCCCTGGCCAGTGGCGGCGTCTCCATTGCGGCCTTGTTTATTGCCGGGTACATTCCCGGTCTGCTGCTTATGGCCGGGTTAATGACCGTCTGCGCAGTCTGGGCGAAGTTGAAGGGTTACCCGGTGGGCGACCGAATTCCGCTGCGCGATGCCGTGCGCAAAACCATTGATGCCATTCCCAGCTTGCTGCTGATTATTATCGTCATTGGCGGGATTGTAGCGGGCTTCTTTACCGCCACCGAGGCGAGCGTTATTGCGGTGCTCTATGCTCTGGTTTTGTCGATGCTTGTCTATAGGGAGGTTAAGGTCAAAGAGCTTCCCGCTATACTGGTGAAGTCGGTGGAAACCACGGCGATTGTGATGTTGCTTATCGGCACCTCCACCGCTATGTCTTGGGTAATGTCCTATGAGAATATCCCCCAGACCATTAGCGATGCGTTGATTGCGTTGAGCGACAACCCGTATGTGATACTTCTGACTATTAACTTCATTCTGCTGGTGGTCGGTATCTTTATGGATATGACACCGGCGGTGCTGATCTTTACCCCGATTTTCCTGCCGGTGGTGACTGAGCTGGGCATGTCACCGCTTCACTTCGGGATTATGATTGTACTGAACTTGTGTATTGGCCTCTGTACCCCTCCGGTGGGCAGCGTGCTATTTGTCGGTTGTGGTATCGCGAAAACCACGATCTCCAAGATGTTCAAGCCATTGCTGCCCCTTTATGCAGCGATGTTTGTGGTCTTGCTGCTGGTCACTTATGTGCCGGCGCTGAGTGAGGCTCTGCCGCGCTTCTTTGGGTTGTATGAATGAGGGGGAATGAATAAAAAGGCGGCCTAAAGGCCGCCTTTTGAGTAGCAAGAGCAAGTAGCAGTCTAGGTGGGCTCGCAGCCAAGCAAGGTGTTAGCGGTCGAGGTGTTGTTCAAACAGCGCTTTTTCAATAACGCCGCCGCGATGCTGAATGACGATACGCGCACAGCGGGTACCGTTCGCCGCGGAGTCTTCCGGGGATGCCCCTTCCAAGCGGGCGGCCAGGTAGCCGGCGTTAAAGGTGTCACCCGCGCCGGTGGTATCGACGACGTTGTCCACCTTGGGAACCGGAACGCGACTCTCGTGGCCGTCGACAATCAGTATGGTTTCTTCGGCGCCGCGCTTAAGCACCAGTTCTGGCACTTCGGCGCAGCGCTTCTTGCAACCTTCGACGGAGCCATCGCCCCACAGTAGCTGCTCGTCGTCCAGCGTCAACAAGGCGATGTCGGTCAGCGTCAACATGGTGCGCATGGCTTTCTGAGCTTGTTTTGCTTCGCTCCAGAGGCGGGGGCGATAATTGCTGTCGAAAACGATCTTAACGCCCTTTTGGCGTAGGTTCTTTAAGGCATCGAACAGGCTGGAGCGGGCGGCCTCGCTCATAATCGCCAAGGTGATACCGCTCAGGTACACCGCATCGAAGGCTTGCAGCTGCTGATACAATTGCACGCTGTCATTGGGGTCGGAGAAGAGCTCCCGTGCGGGCGCTTCCCCGCGCCAGTAAAAAAATTCGCGCTCGCCATCCGGTGTGTTGCGAATAATATAGAGCCCGGGGGCACGGCCGGGGACGCGGGTGATCATTCCGGTGCCGATGCTTTCTTCCTGCATCCGCTGAATGATCTGATCGCTGTAGGGGTCGTCACCCAGGCGGGTAACGTAGTCGGTCTGCAGACCCAGACGAGCCATGTAAACCGAGGTGTTGTAGGTATCGCCGGCAAAGGAGAGCGCCTTGATTTCGCGAGTCTCTTCCTGAGCCGTGGGGTAGGGCGACAGTTCCACCATCACTTCGCCGACTGCTGCTATACGTGCCATAAGAACGTGCCTGTGGGTCGATATCGAGTGTTAGAAACGAGAAAGCCGCGCTGGGCTCGTATAATGGTTATTAGGCGGCTTATAAAAGTAGTGAACAGAAAATATACCACCGTGAGGGAGTGATTGCCAATTGAGAGTCCGCCGTCCAAAGCCGGCAAGTCGACCGGTGGTGGGCGTGAAACCTGTGAGTATCAACCGAGAAAAAAAGAGTGATGTTATGAAACGTTTAAGCAATGAAACCCTGAGTCAGCTGCCGAGCAAGGTGCAAACGCCGCGTTACGATCGGTCGACCTTGAAAGCTGGCATTGTGCACCTGGGTATTGGTGCCTTCCATCGCGCCCACCAAGCCTTCTATACCGAGGCCGTGCTCAATCAGTTCGGTGGGGATTGGGGTATTGTCGGCTGTAGCCTGCGTTCTGCCGGCGTGCGCGATCAGTTGGCTCCCCAGGACGGCCTCTACACTCTGGTGGAGCGCTCCAGTGACAGCGAAAAATTTCAGGTTATTGGGGCCGTGCGCAATGTAATGGTCGGGCCCGAAGACCCGGCCGCGTTGGTAGCGACCATGGCCGATCCGGACATCAAGATAGTCTCCCTGACCGTGACCGAAAAGGGCTACTGCCATGACCCGGCGACGGGGGATTTGAACCTGGACAACCCGGACATCCGCCACGACTTGGAGAACCTGCACGCGCCCAAGTCCGCCATTGGCTACTTGGCGGCCGCCTTGAAGGCGAGAATGGACGCCGGTGTGCCCAGCTTCACGGCGTTAAGCTGTGACAACCTGCCGAATAACGGCCAGGTACTGGAGAAAGCGCTGCACCAGTTTGCCGAAAAGGTCGCCCCCGACTTTGCCCAGTGGGTGAAAACCAACACGACCTTTCCCTGCACCATGATCGATCGCATTGTGCCGGCGACCACCGATGAAGATCGCGCTCATGTGGAGAGCGTTCTGGGCGTGAGGGACGAGGGCACGGTGCTCACCGAGCCGTTTACCCAATGGGTGATCGAAGACAAGTTTGCCAACGGCCGGCCCCAGTGGGAAGAGGTGGGAGCCCAGTTGGTGGATGAGGTGGAAGTGTTTGAGAAAATCAAACTTCGCCTTCTCAACGGAGCGCACTCCACCATTGCTTATGCGGGTTACCTGGCGGGCTTCGAGTACGTGAGCGAAGTGATGGCCGAGCCGGCGTTCGTTAAGATGGTGGAAACCTACCACGCCAGGGAAGCGGGGGAAACCGTTGCGGCTCCAGAAGGCTTTGATATCGAGTTCTATAAAGAGCAGCTGCGCGACCGCTTTCGCAACAAGTCGCTAAAACATCGCACGTGGCAGATTGCCATGGACGGTTCTCAGAAGCTGCCTCAGCGGCTGTTGCATACCTTGCGTGAACAGCTGGATGGCCCCGGGCACATTGATATTATTACTTTAGGCGTTGCGGCGTGGATTCGTTATGTTTCTGGCGTGGATGAAAAGGGCCAGCCGATTGATGTATCGGACCCCCTGGCACAAACCCTGCGCGAAGCCTGCGACTCTGCTAAGGGCAATCCCGCGGCCATGGTCAAGGCAGTGGTCGGTATCAAAGAAGTGTTTGGCTATGATCTCTTCTCTGAGCCTCGCTTTGTCGAGTCCACTGTTGCCTGGCTTGAAGCCTTTTATGAGAAGGGCGTGCTGGCCACAATTCGGGAGCACTTTGGGGCGTAGCGGGCATGGCCGGAGCGAACCTGTCGCTCGTTCCGGCCAACGACAACCGCAAGGCGCTCTCCTTAGAAGGCCGGGCCTGAGTAAGCCCGGCCCACTAGCCGGCTGCTTTTAGAGACCCGCTAGGCGATGGTGATATCCCGGTTCAAGTACACATCCTGAACGGCATGCAGCAGCTCAACTCCCTCCTTCATCGGTCGCTGGAAGGCTTTGCGCCCGGATATTAACCCCATGCCCCCGGCGCGCTTGTTAATCACCGCGGCTCGCACCGCTTGCGAAAGGTCATCCGAGCCGTTGGAGGGGCCTCCCGAGTTGATTAAACCGATGCGGCCCATGTAACAGTTGGCGACTTGGTAGCGCACTAGGTCAATAGGGTGGGCGCTGCAAAGGTCACTGTAGACTTTTGAGTGAGTCTTGCCCACCTTGATAGCGTTAAAGCCGCCGTTATTTTCCGCCACCTTTTGTTTGATAATGTCTGCCTTGATCGTCACGCCCAAATGGTTCGCCTGGCCAGTTAGGTCCGCAGCGGTGTGGTAATCCACCCCCTCCTGTTTGAAGTCACTGTTGCGCAAGTAGGTCCACAAGATGGTGGTCATCCCCAGCTCGTGAGCTTGCTCAAAGGCGACGCTGATTTCCCGCAGTTGGCGGCGCGATTCCTCCGAGCCGAAATAGATGGTAGCGCCAATGGCGACGGCGCCCATGTCGTGAGCCTGTTTAACCTGCCCGAACAATGTTTGGTCGTGGCGGGAAGGGAAGACCAGCGCGTCGTTGTGATTGAGCTTTACCACGAACGGAATCCTGTGGGCGTACTGTCGGGCGATTGAGCTTAAGGCCCCCATGGTCGACACAATGGCATTGCAGCCGCCCTCCATTGCGAGCTGGACAATGTTTTCGGGGTCGAAGTAAGCGGGATTGTGGGCAAATGACGCTCCCGCTGAATGCTCGATGCCTTGATCCACTGGCAGAATGGACAGGTAGCCAGTGTGTCCAAGGCGGCCATGATTGAGTAGCTGTTGATAACTTCGCAGGACCGGGATGGGACGATCGGTTTGGCCCAGGGTGGTGCTGACGTAGTCGGCTCCGGGTAGCGTGAGTTGTTCGGTGGTTATTTTTTCGCAACGATGAGTTAGCAGACTGTCCGCTTCCTCACCGAGCAGTTGGGCGATATCTTTCATACTTCTGGTCTCTCGGTTGGTTGATGATGCGCATTGAAATGCGTCTATCGTGTTGGCCGCCTTCGGTTGGGATGCTCTCACCCACCCCGTTTAAAACTGAATGCGGCCAGCATGGCTGGAAATTACAGGTGGTTGAACTCAGGACACTTTTTGGGAATGATGGCCTTCTCCAGCAATCGGTATTCTGGAAGGCCATCGCGGTAGGGGGGATACGCCTCCCCCTTGATTAGGGGCAACAGGTAGCGGCGCGCGCTGTCGGTAATTTCAAAACCGTTGTCACTGATGTAGTGTCGAGGCAGGGTACGCTCAATGTTGGCAACCTGGGCGAGCGGCGTCCGGCCTATGTGCCAGCGGTAAGGGTTATCGGATTCGCGTACGATCACCGGCATTACCGCATTTTCCCCGTTTACGGCCAGGCGAACGGCCGCCCGGCCGAGTTCGAAGGCTTGGTCAACATCGGTTTTCGAGGCGATATGACGGGCCGAGCGCTGCAGGTAATCACATACCGCCCAGTGGCACTTATAGCCCCTGTATTCTCTAATTTTGCGGGCGATGATGGGGGCTACGCCGCCCAATTGGGCATGACCGAACGCGTCGGTGCTTCCTGTAACGGAGAGAAACTTGCCCTCCGCATCCTTGGCCCCTTCGGAAACGGCAATCATACAGAAACCTCGCTCCTTAACGGTGTGCTCGACTTCGGCCAGAAAGCGGGTTTCGTCCAGAGGGATTTCGGGAAAGAGAATAATGTCAGGCCCGAGCCCACGCTCATCGCGAGCGAGGCCCGCCGAAGCCGCCACCCAACCGGCGTGCCGCCCCATCACCTCCATGACAAACACCTTGGTGGAAGTCCGATGCATTGAGGCCACATCGAAGGAGGCCTCCAGCATGGAGACGGCGGTGTACTTGGCCACGGAGCCAAAACCGGGGCAGCAGTCGGTGACCGGGAGGTCGTTGTCCATGGTTTTGGGTACACCGATGCAGGTGATGGGAAAGCCCAGCTCTGCGGACAGTTGGGAGACTTTGTGTGCGGTGTCCTGGGAGTCGCCCCCACCGTTGTAAAAAAAGTAACGAATGTCATGAGCCCTGAATACTTCGACAAGTCGCTCGTACTGCCGGCGGTGCTCCTTCAGGGATTTAAGTTTGTAACGGCAGGACCCAAACGCGCCGGCAGGCGTGTACCGCAAGGCCTTGAGGTTCTCTGGCGACTCTGCGCTGATATCAATCAGCTCTTCGGTGAGGGCCCCCAGAATGCCGTCGCGTCCGGCATAGAGCCTGCCGATGGTTTTGGGGTGGGCGTTGGCTTCGGCAATCACACCGGCCGCCGAGGCGTTGATCACGGCGGTGACGCCGCCGGACTGAGCATAGAATGCGTTGTGTGGCATGGTTTATTCCTTTGGTTGATAAACGGCCGGATAGGGGCCGTGGTCTCTCGTCTCTCATTTCTTTAATCGGGCTCGGTTCTTTGGTGCGTTTCTAAACGCATTGGTATGACAGAATGTCGCGGCGTCTTTATGCGCCTTGAGGCATTCTTAAGCAGCCCTGATCGCTGGTATTGAACCCGCTTTGGTTGGGTTTGAATCACATTGCCGATGAGGTGATCGTTTTTTGAAGGGAGAGTTTTTGTTGTTAGGGAAAGAAATCTTAGCACAGGCCAGCGTCCTTGCAATGGCTGTTTTAAGCGTAACCGTTACCATGGTTTGGCACGAAATCGGTGGCTTGGATGAGTACCGTTTACAGTTGTACGATAATATCTAGGCGCATTACTCCGCCTCTTCGACACCGTTCATGTCGAGCTCTTTGAGTTTGCGCGTTAAGGTGTTGCGCCCCCAGCCGAGTAGGTTGGCCGCATCGCGTTTGCGACCGGCGGTGTATTTCAAGGCGGTTTCGATGAGTGCGCGTTCGAAGGTGGGCACCGCTTCGCTCAGCAACTGGTGGTGGCCTCGGGCGAGCGCCTGGTCCGCCCAGTGGCGCAGGGCTTTTTCCCAGTCATCGGCCGGAGCGCGGTCTTCTTTGTCGCTGAGCAGCTCCGGCGGTAAATCTTCAATGTGAACCTCCCTTCCAGAGGCCATAACGGTAATCCAGCGGCAGGTGTTTTCCAACTGGCGAACATTGCCGGGCCAGGACATCGAGCAGAAAAACTCTTCGGTTTCCGGCAGCAGGATCTTGGTGTCTACATCGAGTTCGCCCGCCGCTTTTTGCAGAAAAAATTTCGCCAGTTTGGGAATATCTTCACGGCGGTCCGCCAGTTTCGGGATGTGAATTCGGATCACGTTCAGTCGGTGAAATAAGTCTTCACGGAAACGGCCGTCGGTCACTAGGGATTCCAGGTTTTGATGGGTGGCGGCGATAATACGCACGTCTACCTTAACGGGGGTGTGGCCGCCGACCCGGTAGAATTCTCCGTCCGCCAGCACCCGCAGCAGCCGGGTTTGGGTTTCGGCGGGCATGTCCCCGATTTCATCCAGGAACAGAGTGCCGCCATTGGCTTGTTCAAACCGGCCGTGACGCTGGGCGGCCGCTCCGGTAAAGGCCCCCTTTTCGTGCCCGAACAGCTCGGACTCCATTAAATCTTTCGGAATGGCGGCCATGTTCAGGGCGATAAAAGGCTCCTCCCGCCGGGGGCTGTGCCGGTGCAGGGCATGGGCCACCAGTTCCTTACCGGTACCGGACTGGCCGTTAATCAGTACCGTGATGTTGGATTGCGAGAGTCGGCCAATGGCCCGGAAAACCTCCTGCATCGCCGGGGCTTCACCAATAATTTCGGTGTTGACCTCTACCTTTTCCGCGGCATCGCCCTCGCTTCTTTGTTCCTGGGCGTGAGCCAGGGCCCGCTGTGTGACCGCGACGGCCTCATCTACGTCGAAGGGTTTGGGTAGATACTCAAAGGCCCCGCCCTGGTAAGCGGCCACGGCGCTGTCGAGATCGGAGTGGGCGGTCATGATGATAATGGGAATGTCCGGGTACTGCGCGTGCAGGTCTTTAAGCAGAGCCAGTCCGTCGATACCGGGCATCCGAATATCGCTGATAATGGCATCCGGGGTTTCGCGCCCGAGTTGGCTGACGGCACTGTCGCCGGACTCAAACGTGCGGGCTTCGATACCGGCCCCTTGCAAGGCTTTCTCAAGCACCCAACGGATGGATCGGTCGTCGTCGATTATCCAGACTCGGTTAGGCTTGTGCATGTTGTGCTTCCATTGGTAGATAAAGTGAAAAGCGGGTTTGCCCCGACTCACTGTCGCATTCGATCAGCCCCTGATGTTGATGGATCAGGTGCTGGGAGATGGTCAGACCGAGGCCAGTGCCATCGGCTCGACCGGAAATCATGGGGTAGAAAATATTTTGGACAATGTCCTCGGGAATGCCCGGGCCGTTGTCGATGATGTCGATTCGGCACACCAAAGGGTGATGTCGCCGCCCGATGGTGTAGCGGCGTTGAATCCGCGTGATCAGACGAAGCTCCGGATCGGCGGTGTTGTGCTCCAGGAGCGCCTGCATGGCATTGCGGGCGATGTTCAGGAACGCCTGAATCAGTTGCTCCTTGTCGGCCTCCAGGTCCGGAATGCTTGGGTCGTAGTCCCGGCATATTCGAATGCTGCCGCGGCTTTCCGCCTTAATAATGGTCGCGACGCGTTCCAGCACTTCGTGAATATTCAATGCTTGGCGCTGGGGCAGCTGGTTGGGCCCCAGCATCCGATCGACCAGATTGCGCAGGCGGTCCGCCTCGTCAATGATCACCCCGGTGTACTCTTGCAGGTCGCTGCCCGGGAGCTCCCGCGCCAGCAACTGGGCGGCACCCCGAATGCCACCGAGGGGGTTTTTAATTTCGTGAGCCATGCCGCGGACCAGGTTGCGGGTGGTTTCCTGGGAGGAGGTCAGCATTTCCTCGCGGCTGATTTTAAGCAGGCGGTCGATGGGTTGGATTTCAATGACCAGACCGCCCTCGTCCCCAAAGGGGGTGACGGTGTAGTCCACCGTAATCTGCCCCCCGGTCAATAGCTGCCACTCGGCGTGGCGCTTGGTGTAATGGTTGGCCTGCTCGGCGGCGGTCCGTAGTTGCTCGGGCGTATCGGTGGATTCATAGAAAAACTGCGTGAAGGGCTCTCCCATGGTGCGCTCGGAACTGACCGCCAACAGCGCCTCGGCAGCGGGGTTCATGTGCCGCAACCGCAGTTCACTGTCCACCAGTATGATGGCGGTGCTCAGGCTGTCGAGCAGCGGTTTGTGGAGTTCTCCGTTGTTCACTCAGTGGGGCTCCCAATTCAACGTGAATGAAGGGGGGCAGCGATCCGCCATGGTGCACTGCCTTGAAATACGCCCTTACAGGTTTGGTTTATGCAAAAAGCAATCCAACTAGAGAAGGCGCGGAACGCCCATTATTGGGCGCTTTCAGAGGGGAGTGTAGGGGAGATAGTCCGGCAACGCACCAAAATGGTGCTTATGGCGTCATCCGCCGCGTCCGGCGCCTTCTATCGGTGCGCCATGGTGGGATTTGCCGCCGGTCAATTCAGGATGGAAGGGCGGTGCACATAAATGGTGATGGTTTCGGTTTCCCGCAGCACATCGCCATTCTGATCGACAATTTCTGCGCGAATTTGGTGGGCTCCGCGAAATATCTCCTCCACCACGTATTCGTTGGATTGGGTTTCTGCCAGCAGTTCACCGTCCATATAGAACGCAAAGGCGTGGCCTGCCGCGAGGCCCGGGCTGGCATTGAGCACAATGGGAAGGTCCCGCTGACCGGGTGGGACGCTGGCTTCCGGGGCCGGACTGGCCAGGCTCAGCGAGTACTCGATGGTCTCCCTATCCTCTTGCCCGCTAGCGCGCCTCTGGTTGGCGGTGCGATTGCTGGGGCGCTGTTCGGGGAGGGTATTCACCGGTGGCAGGGTTTCGGCCTCCTCCGAGCGAGCGTCTTCGGGGGGCTGGTCCGAGTAGGATACGTTGCCCTCTTCATCCACGCTCTTGTAGATGGCCTGCCCCAGCGCTGGTGAGGCAAGCGACAACAGCAGGGTACCGATAGCAATAGGGTTCATAGTCGCTTCTCAAAAGGGTTCACCCAAAGTGTAATCCCTACATTGGATAAAACAAAAGCCCGCTCGGTTCCCCGAGCGGGCTTTTGGTCGGTGGCCGGTCAAGACCGGCCACCTCTAGCGCTTAAAGTGCCTACCGCGTTCATAACGCTAGCGACTACGGTACAGCGGCCTTTAGCCGCTAGCGCCTGCGGCGGTTTTTAGCAACTAGCGCCCGCGGCGATGTTAACAACTATAGTACAGCTCAAACTCGACCGGGTGCGGGGTCATGTTCAGACGCTCGATCTCTTCGCGCTTCAACTCGATGAAGGCGTCGATCACATCGTCAGTGAACACACCACCGGCTTTCAAGAAGTCGCGGTCTTCGTCCAGGGCGTCCAGAGCCTGCTCCAGGCTGGAAGCCACGGTCGGGATCGCCTTGCCTTCTTCCGGCGGCAGGTCGTACAGGTTCTTATCGGCGGGGTCGCCGGGGTGAATCTTGTTCTGTACACCGTCCAGGCCGGCCATCAGCAGGGCGGCAAACGACAGGTAGGGGTTGGCGGTCGGATCGGGGAAGCGAGTCTCGATACGACGGGCCTTATCGCTGTTCACGTACGGAATACGGATAGAGGCGGAGCGGTTGCGGGCCGAGTAAGCCAGCATGACCGGCGCTTCAAAACCCGGCACCAAACGCTTGTAAGAGTTGGTGGAGGAGTTGCAGAAGGCGTTCAGGGCACGGGCGTGCTTGATGATGCCGCCGATGTAGTACAGAGCGGTTTCGCTCATGCCGGCATAACCGTCACCGGCGAACTGGTTCTTGCCGTCTTTGGAGAAAGACTGGTGTACGTGCATGCCGGAACCGTTGTCCCCGATGAGCGGCTTGGGCATGAAAGTGGCGGTTTGGCCGAAGGCGTGAGCCACGTTGTGAACACAGTACTTCAGAATCTGAACTTCGTCCGCTTTCTTCACCAGGGTGTTGGCGCCGACGCCGATTTCACACTGGCCGGCCGTGGCCACTTCGTGGTGGTGAACTTCAATGGTCAGGCCCATGGCTTCCATGGCGTCGCACATGGCGCCGCGCAGGTCGTTCAGGGAGTCGACCGGAGGTACCGGGAAGTAGCCGCCCTTCACGCCCGGACGGTGACCGGTGTTGCTGCCTTCGTAGCTCTCGCTGGAAGACCAGGCCGCTTCTTCGGAGTTGATCTTGTAGAAGGCGCCGCCCATGGTGGCGTTCCACTGTACGCTGTCAAAAACGAAGAACTCGGGCTCCGGGCCAAACAGCGCGGTGTCGCCCAGACCGGTGGACTTCAGATATTCTTCGGCGCGCAGCCCGATGGAGCGCGGGTCGCGGTCGTAGCCCTGCATGGTGGTGGGCTCGACGATGTTACAGCGAATGATCACGGTGGGGCTGTCGGAGAACGGGTCCATAATCGCGGTTTCGTCATCCGGCATCAAAATCATGTCGGAATCGTTGATGCCTTTCCAGCCATTGATGGATGAGCCGTCAAACATCTTGCCTTCTTCAAAGAAGTCTTCGTCCAGGTCGTGAGCCGGGATGGTAACGTGCTGCTCTTTACCGCGAGTGTCGGTGAAGCGCATGTCGACCCAGCGTGCTTCGTGCTCTTTGATCAGGTCCAGTGTTTTTTTAGACATTGAATGCCTCCAATTGGTAATAGCCCGAGGGCTACGGATAAGAAAACCGGTGCATTAAACCTTGTTTTAACGCCGTCGGCTACATCGGCATCGGCTTATGCGCGTGTCGCCAGCGTTTGTGTGCAAAAAGAGGGCAAGATGTATGCCATTTTGTGCAGAAGCCGCCAGCCGCTGCTCTAAAGGGCGCCAAGGTGAGGGAGGTGCACCAAGTTGGCCATGTCCTCGCTCTAAAGTGGTGCATGTAAAGTGGGGTTTGCACTGATTTGGTGCATCCCTGTTTTTGTTTGCGACCGCCGCTTGTTTTATACTGCGCGCCTTTTCTCGCAAGCCGAACCCGTTAACAGTAGGCGCTCATGCATTTTATCGTCAAGGTCTTTCCCGAAATCATCATCAAAAGCCCGCCGGTGCGCAAACGCTTTATCAAGCAGTTGCGCGATAATCTGCGTCGGCTTCTGCAACCCCTCTCCGACGAGATTCACGTCAAGCGCGACTGGGAAAAGGTCGAAGTGCAGGCTCCTCCGGGCGATGAGGCGCTGAGCCGGCAGGTGGCGGACGTGCTGGCACGAACCCCCGGCATCGACGCCTATGCGCTGGTTCAGGCCTACCCGCTGGGCGATCTCGATGACATATTGGCCAAGGCCAGGGCGCACTGGGCCGAGGCGCTGGCCGGCAAGACGTTCTGTGTTCGGGTCAAGCGAAGCGGCAATCACGACTTCAGCTCCACGGAAGTGGAGCGCTATGTCGGTGGTGGCCTGCTAAAGCAAACCGAGGCGGCCGGCGTGAACCTGCACACACCGGATATTACCGTGAAGCTGGAGGTCAAGCGCAAGTGGCTGTACGTGGTGACTCACCAGGAACGAGGGCTGGGAGGTTACCCCCTGGGCGCCCAGAGCGATGCGGTGCTCTCGCTGGTTTCCGGTGGCTTTGACTCCATTGTGGCAAGTTACCTGACCATGAAGCGGGGCATGCGCACTCATTTCTGCTTCTTCAGTCTGGGTGGGCGCGCCCATGAGATGGCGGTGAAAGAGGTGTCCTACTACCTATGGCAAAAGTACGGGGCCTCCCATAACGTCCAGTTCGTGACGGTGCCCTTCGAGGGCGTGGTGGCCGAGATTCTGGAGAAGGTGAACAACGCCTACATGGGGGTAATCCTCAAGCGGATGATGCTGAGAGCGGCGAGCCGTGTGGCCGAGGAGCTCAACCTGCACGCGCTGGTGACCGGGGAGAGCGTGGCTCAGGTCTCCAGTCAGACCATTCCCAACCTCAGTGCCATCGACCGGGCCACGGACACCCTGGTGCTTCGGCCGCTGGTGACCATGGACAAGCGGGACATCATCCAGCTTTCCCGCCAAATTGGCACTGAAACCTACTCCGCCAATGTCCCCGAGTACTGTGGGGTGATTTCGGTCAAGCCCACTACGGCCGCCAGGCTGTACCGGGTGGAAGCCGAAGAGGAACGGTTTGATTCGAGCGTCCTTGAGCAGGCGATCGCCGAACGACAAGTGACGCCCATCCACCAGCTGGTGGATGCCGGCGAGGAAGAGCCAGAGGTGCCGATAGAAGCCGAGGTAGGGGAAGGCGCGGTGGTGATTGATATCCGCCACCCGGACGAAATCGCGCTCAAGCCGCTGGCGTTGCCTGAGGAAAGTCTGCTACAAATACCCTTTTTCCGGTTGAATGCCCAGTACCCGAGCCTTGATGACTCCCGGCGCTATTTGCTGTACTGCGAAAAGGGTGTGATGAGCCAGCTGCACGCGGCTCACCTGAGCGATGCCGGGTACCGTAATGTTGGTGTCTACCGACCGGCTTGATGCCGATGTGAAGGAGAAGGTCATGTCCCGCGAACCCTCCTCTGGCCAGAAATGGGGGCTGGTTGGTATCTCTTTATTGGTGGTGCTGTTGTCGGTCGGCTCCACCTTGTACCTTACGGGTACGCCCAAGGGGTTCTGGGGCGACGACGGCCCGCCGCGGGAGGCGCGCTACAAGCACATCACCCTGACTGATGCCGAAATGGCCTGTACCAAGCACGCTCGGGAGGTGTTCGGAGAACGATTGACCCACCTGCGGGTGGACCGCTTCTCCAGCCGGTTTGATAAAGCCGAGGGCCTGTTCAAGGTATTTATGGAGGCGGATATCTACCCCAGCGAGGCTCGAGAGCGCGTGGCTCGCGATACCTTCATTAACTGCTTCACCGCCACTGACGCGCCCGAGATCAAGCTCTTTCAATATGCCAAGGATGGGGGTCAATTCATCGCCCCGGGAGAGGAGGAAAAGGGCATGTTCGGGTTGTAATACCGGCCAGGCGAATGCTCGAAAGTGGGGCGTTACCACCTGAAAAGCCAACCCTGGGCATTTCGTTGCGTTTTTTTGCACTTTATTTGCGGTTTTGCGGTTATTTCCCGCATTTATCATTTCTGTGTAGCCCTTAGGCGGGTATAATGCCCGCCTTTTTCCAGAGTCCTCCCCCCTGAGAGTTTTCATGACAGACCAATCCGCTATTCAGAATTTGCGTAACATCGCTATTATCGCCCACGTCGACCACGGCAAGACCACGCTGGTCGACAAACTGCTGTCCCAATCCGGCACTTTGGACCGACGCAGTGAGGGTGCCGAGCGCGTTATGGACTCCAACGACCAGGAGAAAGAGCGCGGCATTACCATTTTGGCAAAAAATACCGCGATCAAGTGGGGGGAATACCGCATCAACATCGTGGACACCCCCGGACACGCCGACTTCGGTGGTGAAGTAGAGCGGGTCCTGTCCATGGTGGACTCGGTGCTGCTGCTGGTGGATGCCGTGGACGGCCCCATGCCCCAGACCCGCTTTGTGACCAGCAAGGCTTTCGAGAAAGGCCTGCACCCGATTGTGGTGATCAATAAGGTTGACCGCCCCGGTGCCCGTCCGGACTGGGTGGTGGACCAGGTGTTTGACCTGTTTGACACCCTGGGTGCCACCGACGAGCAGCTCGACTTCCCGATAATTTACGCCTCGGCCCTGAATGGGGTTTCCGGGATGGAGGCGGACGATCTGGCGGAGGACATGACCCCGCTGTTCCAGATGATCGTGGATAACGTTAAGGCGCCGGATGTGGACATCGAGGGCGACTTCCAGATGCAGGTTTCCGCTCTGGACTTCAACAGCTATGTGGGGGTGATCGGTATCGGCCGCATCACTCGCGGTAGCCTTTCCCCCAACCAGCAAGTCATAGTGGCTCGGCCCGACGGGAAAACCCGCAAGGCTAAAGTCCTACAGGTGATGGGTTATCACGGCCTGGACCGGGTGGACACCAATCGTGCCACCGCCGGCGACATTGTTTGTATTACCGGTATCGACGGCCTGGATATCTCCGACACCCTGTGCAGCCCGGAAAATGTTGACCCGCTGCCCGCGCTGAGCGTGGACGAGCCCACCGTGAGCATGACCTTCCAGGTCAATGATTCGCCCTTCGCCGGTAAGGAAGGCAAGTACGTCACCTCGCGCAACATCCGCGAGCGCCTGGACCAGGAGCTGATTCACAACGTGGCCCTGCGGGTGCGCCAGGGCGACAGCCCGGACAAGTTCGTGGTCTCCGGTCGCGGCGAGCTGCACTTGTCGGTTTTGATTGAGAACATGCGTCGCGAGGGCTTTGAGCTGGGCGTCTCCCGCCCGGAGGTCATCCAGCGCGAAGTGGACGGCAAGATTGAAGAGCCGTACGAGCAGGTGGTGATTGATGTGGAAGAGCAGCACCAGGGCTCGGTGATGGAAGAGTTGGGTCTGCGCAAGGCGGAAATGACGAATATGGAGCCGGACGGCAAGGGTCGGGTGAAGTTGGAGTTCATGGTGCCTTCGCGCGGTCTGATCGGTTTCCGGGGGCAGTTTCTGACGCTCACGTCCGGTTCGGGCATCATGACGAGTGTTTTTGATCACTACGGTCCGGTGAAGGCTGGCGAGGATCACAAGCGCCAGAATGGTGTGCTGGTGTCGATGGTCAAGGGGAAGACCTTGGCTTATGGCTTGTTCCCGTTGCAGGACCGTGGCCGTCTGTTTGTCGATTCGGGTGTTGAGGTCTATGAAGGCCAGATCGTGGGTTTGCATTCGCGCAATAATGACTTGGTGGTAAACCCGACCAAGGCGAAGCAGCTGACGAACGTGCGGGCTTCGGGTACGGATGAGAATTTGAATCTGTCTCCACCCGTTCGTCACACGCTGGAGCAGGCGCTGGAGTTTATTGAGGATGATGAGCTGGTGGAAGTCACCCCCCAGAGCATCCGCCTGCGCAAAAAGCACCTAACCGAAAACGAGCGTAAGCGGGCTAAAAAGTAAGGTCCGTTGCTGGTTTAAGTTCGGCGCGAGCAGGGCTTACCGGTTGGGGACCCGTCGTGAACCCGTCCCTGGGGGCTTCTCATCGGCATCCATGCCTCAGAGAGTCCCCAACCGGTAAGCCCTGCTCACGTCTACGTGCCAGCGAATCAACTGTCCCTCTTTCGTAGGGTACGGTAAGGCGCTAGCCGCCACCTACCAAAAATACCCGTGAATTTCCCGCATCGTCATCCGCCGCCATGGTGGGTGCGCTTCGCTTACCGCACCCTACGTTCATAGATACAAAAGGCGCTTCGCTGGCACTTAGGGCGGGAGTGGGGTATAGCCATGGGAGACTCTCTGACGCCTACATGGATGTAGGTGTTAGGGCGGCGACGCAGGATGCCAAAGCCGAGGCATGGATGCCGATGAGAAGCCTACAGGGATGTATTTACGGCGGGTCTCCCATGGATACATTCACTCCCGGCCGGACCTTCCAAAGAACGAACACCCAGCGCCCACCTTTGAATCTCCCCCTACACCCGATATAGTTCCCGCACAGAGGCCATCTTTCGTGGTCAACCGTATATGAACCCTACCGGAGCAATAGACGAATGGACCTGTGGTGGCTATCGGCATTTGTTTTACTGGGCGCCGTGACCGGCCTGGTCGCTGGCCTATTCGGCATCGGTGGGGGCGGGCTCATGGTGCCGGTGCTGACCCTACTGTTCGCCGCCAACACCTTCCCCGACAACCACCTCGTCCACCTCGCCCTGGGCACCTCCATGGCAGCCATCGTACCCACCGCCATCGCCAGCTTGCGGGCCCACCACGGCCACAAAGCCGTACTCTGGCCCGTGGTGGCACGGCTCGCCCCCGGCGTCCTCCTCGGCACCTTTGCGGCGACCTTCCTGGCCTCCTCCCTATCCTCCGAACCCCTGGCCATCTTCTTCTCAGTCTTTATGGCCTACGTCGCTCTGCAAATGATCCTGAACCGAAAACCCAAACCCTCCCGGCAATTGCCGAGCACCCCCGCACTGATCGCCACCGGCACGGGTATCGGCGGCGTCTCTGCTTTGGTGGCCATTGGGGGCGGCACGCTCACCGTGCCGTTTCTGACCTGGTGTAACGTGCGCCTCCCCGTCGCCATCGGTACCTCGGCGGCGGTGGGGCTGCCCATCGCTCTGGCCGGGGCAGTGGGCTACGTGGTTAACGGTTGGGGCGCGCCCGGCCTGCCCGGCTATACGCTCGGTTATGTCTACTGGCCGGCGGTGTTGGCGATTGCCAGTACGAGTTACTTCACCGCGCCGGTGGGGGCACGCTTGGCGCACCGCCTTCCGGTGGCGTGGCTCAAGCGCTTGTTCGCAGTGCTATTGGTGGGCTTGTCGCTGGAGATGCTTCGCACGGTGTTGTGAATGCGGAGGGGTTAAGCGTTCCCTACTTGGGGCTGCGATAGCGTGGGTCGGCGGGCGGAATCATATCGCCATCGTCGTCCATATCCGGAAACGGTAGTTTGTGTTTCTCGCAGTAGCGCACCATTTGGGGGTGCATCCAGCGGAACAGGATCTCTCTGATCTCGGGGTCGTTCTCGTCGATTTCCCGGTCATACTGGCCATTCTGCTGCCGTTGATGCAACGCTTCCTGCAGAATAATCGCCGCCGCCACACTGACGTTGTAGCTCTCCACCATACCAATAATCGGAATGGTGACATGAGCGTCGGCGTGCTCGGCGGCGTAGTCACTCAGCCCTTCTTTCTCGGCCCCCATGATTAGCGCAAACGGCTGGGTGTAATCCACGTCGCGGTAGTGAACGGCCCGCTCGGACCAGTGGGCGGCCACAAGTTTCAAACCGCGCTGGCGCAATACGTTCATGCCGGTCTGGATATCGGGGTGTACGGCTGTACCGGTGAACCGGCCGCTGCCGCCGGCGGTGTGGTGGTAGACGAGCCGACCGCGATGAGGCTGGACCATGTGGATTTCGGGCATGCCCACGGCGTCGGCGGTGCGCAACATGGCGGAGATATTTTGCGCTTTGTGTACTTCGTCGGTCAGCAGGGTCATGTCGTGCTGACGCTGACGAAGCACTTGTTTGAATTTTTCGAATCGGGCGCGAGACATAATTAAAAATAGGCATCGGTTAACGGCCGGGCATTATAGCAGCACGCTTAAACCCAGGGGCCGATTCTGCGGTGCTACAAATCCGATGCGGCCGCTTCGAGAGTCTTAACCGCTTGACCGAAGCGGGGGTGCTCCGGGGCCAGGGCCTGGGCCTCGGCACTGGCTCGCCGGGCCTGTTCAATTTCACCGAGGTGTAGCAGCGCCCAGGCGAGGTTGTAGTGGGCGGCGGGTAGTTGGGGAGCCACCTTCACCGCTTGGCGAAACTGGGCCGCGGCCTCAATGTAATCTTCAGTTTGGAAGGCGATATTGCCCAGCCCCAAGTAGCTGGCGGGGTTGTCGGGCCAGCGTTTCGCGGCGGTCCTATACCCCTTGGCGGCGGGGTGCCAGCGCTCTTGTTGCTCCAGGGGGACGACGGCTTGCAGGTAGCGGGGGGCCGTGGCGGTAGCGGGGGTTTCCCCCGGGGGCGTTACCACTAGGGCCCAGTAGTCGCCCATTTGCCAAGTGCGCTCAAACCGGTGCCAGGAGAGTGTCTGCCGCTGCTCTTTGCCCGAACGCAGAAAAATGTTTTTGTTATGGGTATCGAAACCAATGACCACTGCGTAATGCCATTGGGGCCAGCGCGGCAGTTTTAGGTTTTGCAGTACCAGCACCGGGTTGCCAGCCCGAAGCTCGCGAAACAAGTGCTCCATTCGGGGTTCGAGCACATAGGGGACTCGACCGGCGCGGCGCGTGGCGGCCACTAACTCGGTTTGCAAGCTACCCCGTCGACCGGGGAGGTAAATTTGTTCAGCCAACCTGTCGGGCGTGGCCTGGGCCACGCCGCTGGTTTGCAGCACGGTGGCTAACGCCGCAGGACCGCACTGGTAGGCGGTTTGAGGGTAGAAGGGCGTGTCGGAGAGGACCACTTGGCGAGCTTCGCCGTCCTTGGGGGGCTCCAGCTCGGGGTACTGGAGCGGCGCTGTGGCGCAACCGGTGCCCAGTAGCACCGTCAGCGCCAGCAGCCAAAGCCAGCGGCAACTCCGAGCGGGCATTAGGTCAGAAGAATGATAATAATCAGAACCAGCAGCAGAGTCGTTACGCCGCCGTCACCCCCGGCAATGGCTTGGTCCAGGCCGGTCTGCAGCTCCAGCACTTCCGCATCGGTCATGGCGGCGACTCGTTCTTGGGCCTGCTCGGCATCCACTCCGTAGTGTTCCAGTTGAGCTCGCACCTCTTTCCGGTCCAGCGTTTCGAGCAGCTGTTCACGTTCGGCGGCCAGCGTTTGTTCAGAGACCACCTCCTCGGTGCTGACGATGCCCGCCTGCGCATGGAGCGGGGCCACCACGCAGAGAAGCAATGCGAACAGTGAAACAAAGACAGTGCGACGGGGTGAAAAAACGGTGTCCATCAGTAACTCCTTGCAAAGCGTGACAGTCAAATCGTGGTGGTGCGCTGCCGCACCGAAAGCTCAGGCGAAAGCCTATCACGCTTGCCGACTGAGCGGACACTTTGACTGCCAAAAGTGAGAATTGTTTCGGGTTTTATCCCGGTGGTCTCCGTCGCCGTTGGCTGTTTCTTGGGGCCGTGATTACAACTCCCGGCGAAGCACATCCACAATCGCCGCAATATGATCATCCCGGTCATTCAAAGCGGGAATATAGTGATAGTGCTCCCCACCGGCCTCCATAAAGTAATCCCGGTTCTCCACCTCCAGCTCTTCCAATGTCTCCAGACAATCCGCGCTAAAGGCGGGCGAGAGAATGGCGATGTGTTTGACTCCGTCCTTGGGCAGTTGCTTGAGGGTTTCATCGGTGTAGGGCTTGAGCCATTCCTCCCGACCGAAGCGGGACTGAAAAGTCGTCATACACTGGGACTCCTCCAGCCCCAGCTTCTCTCGCACCAGCCGTGTGGTTTTGTGGCAGAGGCAGTGGTACGGGTCCCCGTTGTCGAGGTAACGTTTCGGGGTGCCGTGGTAGGAGAACAAAAACTTCTCCGGCATGCCATGCTGGTTGATATGATCCTGCACACTTTGGGCCAGGGCGCTGATGTACAGTGGGTTGTCCACGTAGCCGTTGATAAAGCTAAGTGATGGCACCCAGCGCCAGGTTTTCAGCTCGTCGGCCAGGGCATCGAAGGTAGAGGCGGTAGTGGGGGCGGCGTACTGCGGGTAGAGGGGCAGCACTACAATGCGCCGCGTGCCCAGCTCCTGAAACTCGCGCATCACCTCGGCGATGGACGGGCTGCCGTAGCGCATGGCCAGTTTTACGACCACCTCATTCCCCAGGGCTTGCTGCACCGCCTCGCGTTGACGCTTACTGATCACCATCAAGGGCGAGCCGTCGTCGGTCCACACCGACGCGTAGGCTTCGGCCGACTTTTTGGGCCGAACCCGCAAAATAACCCCATGCAGGATAAGCTTCCATAGCAAGCGCGGAACTTCGATCACTCGGGGGTCGGAGAGAAACTCTGCCAAATAGCGACGCAGGGCGGGTGGGGTCGGAGCATCCGGTGTGCCCAGGTTGGTCAGCAGCACACCGGTTTTGCGTTGCACCGCGCGGGTCTCTTCCGTGGGGTTGTGGAATCGCTCCTCTACGCGGTCGTTGACGGCTCTATAGCCCTGGCTCATGGGGTCTCCTGATTCATTGACGTCGCTGGTCTTTCAACATACCCACTCAGTACGGATAAATCCACCGGGTGGATGCCTTGATCCAGCCCTTTCTCCGCAGCGTATTGTATTCGGTAGCGAAAGAGGTGTAACCGTGTTTGAACCCAAGACTGCGAATGGCCTCGGGGAGCAACCCGTTGTGGAACTGACTCGACAGCCGGCGATGACCACGCTGTATTACGACGGGCTCTGCCCCCTGTGCCGGAAAGAAATGAAACTGTTGGCTCTCTACAAGAACGAGGGTTTGCGGTTGCTGGATATCCACCGTCAGTGGCAGCGGCCCGCCAGCCAGCGGGAGGCCATGCTTCGCCAGCTGCACTTGAGGCTGCCCGATGGCACCTGGCTCAAGGGTGTGGAGGCCAGTGTTGAGGCGTGGCGTCATACTCGTTTTGGCCGCTGGCTGAGGCTGTTGCGCTGGCGGCCCGTGGCGCCGATGGTGGACAAACTGTATCAACGGTGGGCCGAACGTCGGTTCGAGCGGTTGTACGGCCGAGGTAAGTATCTGTGTCGACTGCCTGAGGAGGCGGACAATGACCCCTGACGGCTCGCTGTGGTATTGAGTTTCGTGGGCAAGGGATGGAGGCGGGAGCAGACCCGCCCGCATCGCCATTGCCGGTTCTACTCGGTCGTCTCCTCGGCCGGCTCCACCTTGAGGATGGCACCGTTGCTGTCGTCGGTGAGCAGATAGAGATTGCCATCCGGCCCCTGAACGATATCGCGAAGGCGTTTGCCGATAGTCTCATCGAACATTCGCTCCTCATGGGTGACCTTGTCGCCATCCAGCTCCAGCCGGGCCACCAGCTCAAACTTCAAGGCCGTGACCAACAAGTTGCCTTTCCACTGGGGAAACTGGTCGCCGGTATAAAATGTCATGCCGGCGTTGGCAATGGAGGGGACCCAATAGTGGATGGGTTGTTCCATGCCTTCCTTGTGAGTCCCGATGCCGATCTCTCCGCCGCCGTACTGCTCCCCGTAGGTGATGACGGGCCAGCCGTAGTTTTTACCGGCGAGGGTAATGTTGATCTCATCGCCCCCCTGGGGGCCGTGTTCGCCGGTCCATAGTTCGCGGGTTTGGGGGTGCAGGTCGGCACCCTGAATGTTGCGGTGGCCATAGGACCATATTTCCGGCAGGGCCCCTTTGGTATCCACGAACGGGTTGTCTTCCGGCACGCTGCCATCGGGATGGATACGGGCCACGGTACCGATATGGCTGTCGAGCTTTTGCGGGTAGTTATCATCAAAGTCCTGCTGGCGATCACCCATGGTAATAAACAGGGTGCCATCGTCCCTAAATACCAGCCGTGACCCGAAGTGGCCGTTACTCTTTACCTTCGGCTTCTGGCTGAAAATAACCTCCACCTCTGACAACTGCTCCATGGCATCCGCCAGCAGCTTGCCGCGGGCGACGGCGGTACTGGTTTTCCCGCCCTTGCCGGGCTCGGAAAAGGCAAAATACACCCAGCGGTTCTCGGAAAAGTTCGGGTCCAGCTTAACGTCCAGCAGCCCACCTTGGCCGCGGCTGATAATCTCCGGCAGGCCTTTTAGGGCGGGCCCTTTTTCGCCTTCCGGGGTAACCACCCGCATTTGGCCGGCGCGCTCGGTGACCAGCATGTCGCCGTTGGGGAGAAAGTCGAGGCCCCAAGGGTTTTTTAGCCCGTCGGTCACGGTGGTGACTTTAAGGTCGGCCTTTTCTGTTTCCACCGAGGTCACGGACTCGTCCGCGAGGCAGGCGCTGGCCGTTAGGCCCAGAGCGGCCGAGGCCAGGAGGGGAGCAAACCGTTTAAGCAGCGAAGCCATTGAGGATCTCCTTCGTTAGCGTGAAGTCATGACCGGTATACGTCACCTGCCCGGCGCGGAACCACCGGGACGGGCGCGTGGTGCTAAAGCGGTCGTGGGATTGTGGCGTAAGCCTAGCACACCCTGTGTGAAGAAAAGTTAAGCGGGGGCCGTTGGCCCCCGGCGGGCCTTAGCGCTTTAAATCGGAAACCGCGAAGTAGGCGGGCTTGGGCTGTAGCTCTCGGTCGAACAGCAAGGGGTAGTTGGTGCGGCCGCCGACCGGGAAATTGTTTTTCCAGGATTCGCCGTCGTGGGTACCCCACAGGGTGATGCGGTCAATCTTGTCCCGATGTTTAAGGAATAGTTTGAACATCTCCACATACCGCTCGGTGAGCTGCTCCTGGACGTCCCCCGGCAAGCCACCGGGATAGGGGTTGAGCTCGTCCGAGTACTCGAAACTGTCGGAAATTTCCGCGCCGGTGTGCTCCCAGGCCACCGGCAGCACGTCCACTTCCAGCTCGGTGCAGTGAATGCGCATGCCTTCGGCGGCGTAGGCTTCGATGCTGGCCTCGAACTCGTCCAGGTCGGGATAGTCGAGCCCCACGTGGCTTTGCAAGCCCACGCCGTGGATGGGTACGCCGCGCTCTTTATAGTCGCGAAGCACCTCGACGAGAAATTTCCGCTTGCCGGGATTGTGCATGTTGTAGTCGTTATACAGAAGCTGAGCGTCCGGCTCCATTTCATGAGCCAGGCGGAAAGCCCGTTCGATGTAGTCGGCGTTGCCCATGGTTTTGTACCACGCGCTTTGCCGCCAGCCCTTGTCTTCATCAATGGCTTCGTTGACCACGTCCCAGATTTTGATCTTGCCCTGGTAGCGGCTCATCAGAGTGCGGATGTGGGTGTCCATGCGCTCAATCAGCTCGGCGCGGTCGATAGGGCTGCCGTCGGGGTAAGTAAAGAAGTCCTTGGGGGTTTGGGAATGCCAGACCAGGGCGTGGCCGACAATGGTCATGTCGTTCTCCACCCCGAAGTTGACGAAGCGGTCCGCCAGCTCCCAGTCCCACTCGCCCTGCTGGGGTTGAACCAGGCCGGACTTCATGCAGTTTTCCGCGGTAATGGCGTTGAACTCGCGCTTGATCAGGGCTTTTAGGTGCTGGTTGTCGTTCTCCAGCGTGGCATTGCTGATGGCCGTGCCCACCAGGAAGTCATCTTGGTATTGCTGGGCCAGACCCGTGCGCTTGGCGGCGGTTTGGATGGCGCAGGCCTTGATGTTAGCCAGGGCGGCCAGTGAGGCGCTGCCCAGTAGGAAGTTACGGCGGGAAATAGAAGTCATAACAACGGCCTTTTTCTGATAGTTGGAGCCCGAAGGGTGCCGGGCTTGTCTTATATTCGTGAGGACCATTAAAGCATGCTTGCCCCCAGTGGAAAAGAGGGATTAGCCGCCTTGGGTCTGCCGAGCGGGGACGCAGACGCGCCTCACCCCCGTGGCGGTAAGAGGGTTTTGACCCTGCTTATGGTGTGTTAGAAAGCATAGCAAACGTGGAGCCCAGCCTCTAAAAATTAGGTTATTTGAAGGTTATTAGGGGCATGGTTCACGCTCCCGGGAAGTCGCCATATGCGATTGGATGCGTTGCGGCGGTAACTCCACTACACTAGGTTATAACGAAGATTCGGCGGGCGAGAATTCGGGGCCGGTTCGCGACCGTTTATTGTCCGCTGACCATTAACTGCACGATGTACGGCGGTGCCACAGCAGCAAAAGGCGATTATGCACATTTACTATCCGGAAATTAAACCGTTTCAGCGCCACCAAGTGCCCGTTGGGGGCGGCCATGAGCTCTACGTGGATGAATCGGGCAGCCCCGACGGTATTCCCATTTTGTTCGTCCATGGCGGCCCCGGAGCTGGGTGCGGCAAGTATGACCGGCGGTATTTTGATCCCGACTCTTACCGCATCATTTTGTTTGACCAGCGTGGTTGTGGCCGCTCGACCCCTCACGCCAGTTTGGAGCAAAACCACACCCAGGCTCTGGTGGAGGATATGGAAGTGATTCGCCAGTACCTGGGGGTGGAAAAGTGGGCCCTGTTCGGGGGCTCCTGGGGCTCGACCCTAAGTTTGGTCTATGCCGAGACCCACCCGGAGCGGGTGTTGGGGATGATTTTGCGGGGGATTTTTCTGGTTCGTCCGCAGGATTTGGAATGGTTTTACCAGGGCGGCGCGGCCCATGTGTTCCCCGATTACTGGCAAGATTTCCTGCACCCCATCGACTCTTCCCGGCGGGATGATTTGCTCAGTGCCTACCACGAGATTTTGACCGGGGATAATGACCTGCTGAAAATGTCCGCCGCCAAAGCCTGGTCCATGTGGGAGGGCCGGTGCGCCACTCTGCGCCCCAGTCACGAGGTGGTGGAATCCTTCTCCAAACCCCATCGGGCGCTGTCGTTGGCCTGCATCGAGGCGCACTATTTTATTAACCAAGCGTTTCTGGAACCGGACCAGATCGTACGCGACGCCCACCGCTTGTCGGGAATTCCGGGCACTATTGTGCACGGGCGCTACGATATGGTCTGCCCGCTGGATAATGCCTTCGCCCTGCAAAAAGCGTGGCCCGAGGCGGAGCTGCAGATTGTTCGGGAGGCCGGGCACTCCGCCTCGGAGCCCGGCACGGTGGATGCGCTGATCCGAGCCACCGACGCGCTGGCCCGCGAGATTCTGCACGAAGAAGACAACCTGGCCTAGGCGCGCGGCATGTTGGGATTGATTCAGCGCGTTACCCAAGCTAGCGTCGTGGTGGATGAACGGGAGGTGGGGGCCATTGGTTCCGGCCTGCTGGTGTTGCTCGGGGTGGAGAAGGACGACACTCCAGCCAAGGCCGATGCCTTGCTGAAAAAGCTTCTGGGGTATCGGGTCTTTGCTGATGAGGCGGGGAAAATGAACCTCAACCTACAGCAGACCGGGGGTGGCTTGCTCATTGTTTCCCAGTTCACCTTGGCGGCGGATACCCGCAAAGGCCTGCGACCGAGTTTTTCCAGTGCCGGGTCACCCGCGTTGGCGGAGGAGCTCTACAACCGCTTCGTGGCGCACGCTCGGGAAAAACATGACCCCGTGGCTACCGGAATTTTCGCCGCCGATATGCAGGTCAATCTGCAAAATGACGGCCCCGTGACCTTTATGTTAAGCGCCTAAAGTGGAGCGAATAGTCGGTAACCCCACCGTTTCGTGAAACGCGGCGCCACCATCTGTTTAGAGTGTGACGCCTGTCATTTTAAACTCCCTTGCGAGCGCAATAATCTCTTCTACACTCTGATGGCCCGCCTAACAACCTGTGAGTAGAGCTGGGCGCCAAACCATTGATTCCCTACGTAAACGGAGGTTGTTATGACTCGATTATCGGTGATTGGGTGTAGTCTGTTGCTGAGTCTTTCTTTTAGCAGTGCTTGGGCTGGCGGCAGCTGCGGCAAGCTGTCCGTGGAGACCTTAACCTCTGGCTTCTACAACCAGTATGTGACGGAGAAGCGGTATGTTCCGGCCCGTACCGAGGCCGAAGTGGAGGAGCTGGAAAAACTGGTGGGCACCAGCTTTGATGTGGACCTCTCGGAGCAGATGGTGCTCGGTGCTTTTATGGGGCAGCGCAACTCCGGGGGTTACTCGATCGAAGTGACCAAAGCCTGGGAGTCTGACGAGGCGCTTCATGTGAAAGTGCTCCTGACTTCCCCCGGGCCGACCTGCCCGGTCACTCTGGCGATTACCTCTCCCTACGAGGTGGTGGCGCTTCCCGCCGTGGATAAAGAGCTCGAAGTACACGAGCGTACCGAAGTGCGTCGCTGTCGCTAGCCCTCCTATTTGTCACTAAGCTCGGCTCTGGCGGGGTGGCGGCGAGCGCCCCCCGCTCAGGGCAGCGTGGTTATTGCTTAGCCAGCGCCGGGCTCTCTCCCAGGTGTTGTTTCAAAAACCGCTCCAGCGCGCGGAGCGTCGCCAGCCGGTCCTCGTTTTGGGTCAAGTAGTGGTTGGCTCCTTCCAGTTCAATATACTCAAACGAGCCGTCCGCGTCCTCAAGGGCTTTGGCCATGTCCTGGCTGTGGCTTACCCGCACTTGTTCGTCCTGCGTGCCGTGCACCAGCATCACGGGCACTTTAATGTCTGAAGCCAGATTCACCGGCGATACGGCTTTGAGCTGCTTGCGGTCGTCGCCGATCTGCAAGTCCACGACATCGGTTTTAGAGTAACGGTTGCTGTACCGCTGCGTTAAAGCCAAAACGTCGCTCACGCCCGCGAAGCTAAAGGCGCAGCGGTAAAAGTCCGGTGTTTTGGCCACACCCATCAGGGCGGCATAACCGCCGTAACTGCCGCCGACGATACAGATTTTTTCCGGGTCGGCGATGCCGTCCTTAATCATTTTCAACGCCCCGTCCTGCACGTCATCCTGCATTTCCTTACCCCAGTTTTTTAAACCGGCCTGCATAAAAGCGGCGCCTTTGCCGGAAGAGCCGCGAAAGTTCATTTGCAAGACGGCGTAGCCGCGGTTGGCCATTAACTGTGTCCAGTAATTGAATCCGTGGGTGGTCTGAGAGATAGGCCCGCCGTGGGGGAACACCACCGTGGGAACGGGCTTGTCGGTATAGCCCTCGGGTAGTGTCAGAAACGCTTCAATTTCCAGCCCGTCGCGCGCTTTGTAATGGTAGGGCTTTTGGGGCTGCATTTTCTCGGGGGGAAGCTGCTGGTAGCGGTAAGCGATCGCATCCAGTGAGCCGGCCTCCCGGTCGCCCAGGAAGTAGGTGCCCGAATCCGTATCGCTGGAGGCCAGCACCAGGTACTTCTGCTCGTCATCACTAAAGTTGATAATGTAGTTCTTGGTATCGGGCAGCACCTTGTTGATGGCAGCTTGAAATTGAGTGTACTCGTCTTTCCAGAAAGTGAAGCCTTGGCCATGGGTGTGAGAAATGCCGATAACCTCACCGGTTTTTGGGGAGTAAAGCAGTCTGCCGTTTACATCGCTTTCAGGGTCCGCGTAGACCAGTTCACGGGTTAAGGGCTCTTCGTCGAGGTCCACTTTGAAAACGGCACGCAACCCCTCATGGTAAGCGGAAATGTATAGAATGTTCGGGTCTTGGCCGAAACCGAGCGGGGAAACGGTTTCCTCGGAGAATACCTGGTACTCCCACAAGGTGCGCCAATCATCCTCTTCGGTATCGCGCACGCGCACACCGACTTGGGTTTCATCATAGGTTTGCGACAGACGCACGCGCTGTTGCTGGTCGGTCATCCAGCTGTAGACATTGTTCTCTGGGGGATGAAACCGGGTGACTTTGCGGTCGTCGAGGTTGACTTTGTAGATCAGTGGGTCGATTGAACGACGGGTGCCCCTGATGCCGGAAACATGACCGGTCATTTGCATGAGGATGTGGTCTTCGTCATTGTGGAGCATGTCGATCACGTGATCTTTGCGAAAGGGCGGGACATCGAACTGACTCAGGAAACGCCCCGACAATGCCGGCTGCACCTTGCCGGTTTTGACGTTGATGGTCATCAACGTGGTTTCCCGGCTGCTGGACCTGAAGCCCGCCTGGGGGCGGTAGCGCACCTCGGGGTACATGGCGCCCACCAATAGGTGCTCGTTGCTCGCCCAGTGCAGCCAGGTAATGGCGTACTTTTCGTTTTTTGCGCTAAGGGGGAAGGTTCTTTCGCCCGTCTCCAGGTCCACAATGTTAACGCTTCGCCCGCTCATTTCTTCCGTTTCCACCCGCACGGTAGACGCCAAGTGGCGCCCGTCGGGAGAGAGCTTCATGTGTTGCACATCGGGAAGGCTGCCAAAGGCTTCCAGGGGCAGGCGCTCGGCGTGGGTGCTTAGGGAGAAGAAACAGAAAAACAGAAGGGTGTAATAAAATGGGCGCACAGAATCGCTCCTTGTCTGTTGATATTAGTATTCAGTTGGTATTAGTCAGATGGCATTAGAAAGTACCGACTTCTTGTCCCTTATTTGGATCCAGCACTTATGGTTAGGCTAACTTTAAGGTTTTAACTTGTCAATCTTTACAAACCGCGGGCCCTGCTCCTGTGGGAAGTGTCGGACGCAATGCATGCCATTCCCTCACCGGCGCAAAATCAGAACCGCTAGCCCCAGAGACAGCAGCGCCCAGCTCTCCGCGGGAATGAGGATACTTCTCCAGCCACTCCGGGGCGTAGCGCTGGAGCTTCGTGCAGAGGGGGTTGGCACAAAAATAGTCATGAGGGGTACGCAAAGTAACTTTCAAGCCGTGGATGCCAGTTATTCGGTATGGCAGGGAAAAATAGAGATGCCCTAGAGTGTCCTTCTTAAAGCAGCTTGCTAGACACTCCCTCCCCTGAAAAGGTAACGTACAAAAAATAAGTCAATGGCATAAAACTTTCAAAGAAGGAAGTTGCTCCGATGAGGAGAACAATAATAGCAATCGCGGCCGCAGCTTTGACTGCGGGTGCAGTCTACTACCATGTCGATGGCAATCAAGAGCGAGCGAGGGAAGAATCCAAGCCGACTCGGCCTGCATATAACGATACCCAAAAGCGTCGGTTTTCTAAGACTTCTGATGAGCAAGCAGGCTCGAGCGAGCAAAAATCGACACCTGAACAAAATCAAACTCCTAAAGAAACCCCTTCCCTCCCCCACTGGAAGAAGATTTTTAGCGACTATAAAGTTCCCCAAAAAAACTTTTCTGGTGAAGTGGATAGAATCCTGGAAACCATTAAAGACGATCCTTCTGGTAAACCAGAAAGAGGGCTTTTTAGAATCCTGGATTACTGTAGCCTCGCGGCGAAAAACAAGCAACAACTCCAGGAGTTAAAAGCGCTGCATGAAAAGACGTCATTAATGGAAGGTCGCGGTAATGGTGCTACCTTATACAATATTAATCGTGCTGTCAGTCGTTATAATGAGTGTAAAAGCCTTGAAGATAAAGATCTACAGGAGGCGTACGATTACCTGGAAGCGTCAGCTGCAAAAGGCGACCCCAAAGCCAAAACTGTCCTAGCCACTCTTTACGAGCCTAACGATTTTTCAAGCTGGACGAAGAAAGAAAAAGAAGCGTATCGGCACAAGATGACAAAAAATCTAGATGAGGCAAGAGCGAGCTGTGAGCCGCGAGCATTTCATGCCTACGCCCACGGATTAGGAGAGGGACACCTCTGGCAAGATGACAGCGACATTCCAAAAAATATAAGAACTTACTCAAATTTGCTCGTTCGTGGAATGATTTACGCCAATAAGAGTGAGGGCGCGGAAGGGATACTGGCGTCTGATCGAAATCAACTGAAATCCATAGCTTCAGAAATGACAAAAAACGAGGTTGCTGAATCAGAAAAATACGGCAGGGACCTATACGGCCAATCCTGTGAATAACAGTGTTGGCCACCTCGTATGCAAAGAACTTCGCAGCTTTTTTCTAAACGGAAAAGGGCCTATGAAGGGTGACCATAAAGAAATCGAAGGAAAAGAACGTAAATGATTTATAAAAGTACCTCTTGGCAGCAGTAAGCACCCTTGGTTTCGGATAGAAGCGGCGGTGGACCCGGAGCGAGTTTGGCCTCTTACTTATCGGCGCAGTATCAGAATAGCCAATCCCAGAGACAGCAGCGCCCAGCTTTCCGCGGGAATTTGGCCCCAGTCGAGTCGGTGTGCCCATTCCGCGAGCGAGCCGCCCAGGTGCGGCCAGGCGGTGAGGCCGGCACCGATCAGCGCCAGAGCGCCTATGACACTCCGGCGTCGAGAGTGGCGCTGAAGCTGCTGTTGGCGTTCCATTTCTTCGGTTTGAGCTTTCAACTGAATGGCTACCTGGCCCAGGTTCTGCATTTGTTGCAGGCTTCCGAATGCCAGGTCTGGGACTTGAGGAAACTTCTCCAGCCACTCCGGGGCGTAGCGCTGGAGCTCTGTCCAGAGCGACTTGGGGTTGAAACGGTTCTTGAGCCAGCGTTCCAAAAACGGATGGGCCGTGACCCACAGGTCCAGGTCCGGGTAAAGCTGGCGGCCCAGCCCCTCGATATTGAGCAGGGTTTTCTGTAGCAGTACCAGCTGTGGTTGTACTTCCATATCGAACCGACGGGCGGTGCGAAACAGGCTCATCAACAGATGGCCGAAGGAGATTTCCTTCAGGGGCTTTTCAAAAATCGGCTCGCACACGGTGCGTACCGCCGCTTCCAGTTCTTCCACGCGGGTGCCTTCCGGTACCCAACTACTCTGCACGTGCAGCTCGGCCACCTGGCGATAGTCCCGCCGGAACATGGCGAGCAGGTTGCGGGCCAGGTAGTACTGGTCTTCCCGGGTCAGGGAGCCGACAATCGCCATGTCCACCGCGATGTATTTCGGGTATATGGGGTTTTCCGTGGCGACGAAGATATTCCCCGGGTGCATGTCGGCGTGAAAGAAGTTGTGCTCGAACACCTGCTTAAAGAAAATTTCCACGCCGCGTTCGGCCAGGGCTTTCATGTCCGTGCCCTGGGCCTTCAGCTCATCAATGTGCGTTACGGGGATGCCGTGAATGCGCTCCATGACCAGGACATTATTGCGGGTATAATCCCAGTAGATTTCCGGCACGTAAAGCAGCGGCGAATCTATGAAATTGCGGCGCAACTGGGAGGCGTTGGCCGCTTCCCGCTGCAAGTCGAGTTCGTCAAAAATCGTGTTGCGGTAGTCGTGCACCACGTCCACCGGGTGCAGGCGCTTGCCGTCGATACTGTAACGCTCCACCCCCTGGGCTATCATCATTAACAGGCGAACGTCCTGCTCGATGACCCGCTCAATACCCGGGCGAACAATTTTGATCACCACCGGCGTGCCATCGTGCAGCGTGGCGCCGTGAACCTGAGCGACCGACGCCGAGGCCAGTGGCTCCTGTTCGTAGCTGGCAAAAATATCTTCTACTTTCTCCCCCAGCCCGCGCTCCAGCAGTTGGCGAAAGTGGTCTTTATCGAAAGGGGGTACCTTGTCCTGAAGCCGGTTCAGGTCGTCCATCATATCCACCGGCACCAGATCCGGCCGGGTCGATAGCAACTGACCGAACTTGATAAAAATCGGGCCGAGGTCTTCCAGTGCCCGGCGCAACCGCTCGCCGCGGCTCATCTTGCCGGCCGGTCGGAGCTTGCACGGCAGCAATAACAGGCGCACGTAAAAGGGCAGTTCGCCCCGGGGGATCAGCAAGTCGAGGCGGTAGCGCCAGATAACAAAACCGATGGTAATCAGACGACGCAGAACGACAAGCACGGTTATTCCTTAGGGTGACGGTGGGCGGTGAGCCGGGTGCGCAAATGCTCGAGACGCGCTTGGGCGCGGTCCACATCCAGCGCCAGCTCATCCACGGCTTGGTGAAAGTGATTCAGTTCTTCCGGCCCGACCAGTATGGCCGCCTCTTGGGTGAGGAATTCGCCCAGCAGGCGACGGGCTTCGGCTTCCCGGGCCGTCAGCCATTGCCCGCCGGTACGCAGCCATTCGGCGCCCTGGTGGCCGGCCACATCCCCGAGCCGCTCGCTCAGGGCTTCTTCCCAATCAATGTCCAGCTCACGGGTAATACGCTGCAACTCCTGAACCAGATGGGTGCTGCCTTCAAGTTGAATACCGGAGCCGGCCAGGGTGGTCTGTGCGCCGCGGGCCAAGCCCACAAAATCCTGCGCTCGGCCGGTGAGGCGGCTTTGAACCTCGCCCTCCCAGTGGCGGGTCAGCCGCAGGCCTTCGGCGCAGGGGTGAACGTACAGGGTCCACTCCGGTTGAGTGAACTGTAAAGCCAGCACTTGACCCTCAAGCCTTGCCAGGGCCTGGCGACTCGCCGGGTCATATTGCAAGGCTTTTTGGATCGCGGCTTCGGCGGCGCTCAGGGCCGCCATGGTCGCAGTCGTGGTCATATCAGGGTTTGATACCTTTGTGCAGCGCCACCACACCGCCGGTCATGTTGTGGTATTCGGTGTTTACAAATCCGGCCTTTTCCATCATGGCCTTTAAGGTCTCCTGGTCCGGGTGCATACGGATGGACTCGGCCAGGTAGCGGTAGCTGTCCGCGTCATTGGCGACTACTTTGCCCATAAAGGGCAGCAGCTTGAAGGAGTAGGCGTCATAGGCCTTTTCCAGCAGCGGGTTATCGGGCTTGGAGAACTCGAGCACCAGCAGTCGGCCGCCGGGTTTGAGCACCCGCAGCATGGAGGCCAGCGCCAGGTCCTTATCCGTGACGTTGCGCAGGCCAAAAGCGATGGTAATGCAGTCAAAGGTGTTATCGGGGAAGGGCAGGTACTGGGCGTCCGCCTGGGTATATTGCAGGTTACCGGCCACGCCCCGGTCGGTCAGCCGGTCCCGGCCGACGTTGAGCATGGACTCGTTGATATCCGCCAGCACCACCAGCCCCTCATCGCCCACGCGGCGGGCGAAGGCGTAACTCAAATCGCCCGTGCCTCCGGCAATATCCAGCACTTTCTGGCCCGCGCGCACGCCGGCCAGTTCGATGGTGAAACGCTTCCAGAGTCTATGGATACCGCCGGACATCAAATCATTCATGACGTCGTAACGGGCCGCCACCGAGTGGAACACATCGGCCACGCGCCCGGCTTTCTCCTCCACGGCCACTCGTTCGTAGCCAAAATCGGTGGTTTTTTTCTCACTCATGGGGATGTCCGCCCAGGGTCCGTTTTCGAAAACGCTCATTGTACACGCTAAGCCGGGGCCGGGTGATGGTTCTGCTTACGGGCGGGGCTGCAGCTTGAGCACATGCTGGTCCTGATCCACTTCGAACCGGAAGTTGCGCAATACGTTCATCCCCAGGAGGCCGTCGATGTCTCCCGGCAGGTTGAAGTCGAGCACGGCGATGGGGACATCCTCTAGCCGGTGTTCGCCGATTTGCAGACGCTCCACGCGATAGACCATGCCGCTGGAGGTGCCGCCAGCGGTGTTGAACAGCTGAGGCCCCAATTCGGTAAAGCGGGCCGAGGCGCTAACCCGGTCAAAGGCTTGTTGCGAGAGGGTAGTCAGACTGGCGCCGGTGTCGATCACCAAGCGAACCTGCGGCCCTCCGTCCAGGGTCAGGGGCAGGGCGTAGTGGTTGCCGATTGCTTCCAGGGCGATGCTGCCCACCGGAGGCGGCGGTGGGCGCCGAGCTTGAGAAGCGTCGGAGGAATTGTTCAGCAGCGCGGAGGCGTGGGAGCCCACCGTCGGATGGTCGGTCAAAGGCTTGAGCAGACGCTGCCCCGCCGCCGGTTCACCGTGGGCCAGATACAGTTGACCGAGACGTAATTGCTCCGCCGCCCGGCTCAGGTCGAGCTGCTCCAGCGTCTCGTAGAAGCTGATCAGCTCCTGCCAACGTTGTTCGGCCGCCAGTGGTTGGTCTACGGCGTGAACGAACCGATCGAACGCTTGGGTTACCTGGGAGCGCTGGGTGGGTTGGGCTTCGCTGTAGGAGTAAGCCAGTTGAAAAGTGCGGGCCGCCTCCGCCCAGTAGCCGGACTGTTGTTGGTGGCGAGATAGCAGCGTCAGCACGGCAACGTCGTCGTAGTGGACGGATAAAAAGCCCTCGGCCAGGCGGGTGAGGGCGACATCGTCTCCGGTACGCAGGTAACCCTCCAGGTATTCCAGAATTATTTGCCGCAGACGAGCCGCCGACTCAGCGCTTCGCCGCTCTACGCTCTGGTACAGATCCATGGCGGCGCCAAAGGCTCGGCTATCAAGGTGCTCGCGAAGAACGGCTTTCGAGTCTGGGGCCTCTTTATTCCGTGTTTTGCGTTCGAGAGCTTCTCCGCCGTCGCGGGTAGGCGCCACGGCGCCTTGTGTAGCCTTTTTTATGGACGTTGCATCGCGGGAGGTGGGGGCGATGCGTCGCTCGGGCAGTAAAGACTGGCCTGTGGCGTTGGGTGCGCGTTCTAGCGTCAGCGCCTGGGGGGCCTCGGAGCCGCCCGCCTCTGAAGCACCGCGCAGCCACCAGCCCGCGCCCAGACCGAGCGCGAGGAACAGTGCCGCAAACATAAAGGAGCGAGAGGCGTTTGAGAGCATGCCGGGGCCTGTCAGTGAATGTTTGCAGAGGTTACCGCAAAAATGTGAGTCGCGGCTATTGTGATTTTTATAATAATGAGTATGATTATCATTAAGGATCTCAAATGACAATCGGAGGTGACATGGAACCAACTCCCGAAGGGTTGCCCGTGGCGAGGGCACTGTGGGTAGGACGTGACGATGATCTGCACGCGGTGGTGCGGGCCCGCTTCCGAACGGAAGGCTGGGCTATTGCCAGCTGCCGGGCTGGGCAAGAAGCGTGTGATTGCGTCCTGCGAGCCGATGTGGATGTTTTGATTGTGGATGCTGACGCACCGAAGCTAAACCCCTGGAGCCTGCTGGCCGAGCTGAGGCAGTGGCAGAGCACGCCGGTAATTATGTTGGCGAACAACAGCAGTGTATGTGTAGACGCGCTTCGCAGAGGGGCGGATGACTTTCTGGCCAAGCCGGTGAATCCGGTAGAGCTGCTGGTGCGCAGCGAAGCGCTGTTGCGCCGGCTCAACGGCGCCACGGCTATGGATGCCTCTGAGCACGCCCTGACCCTGGGGCCATTGGTGCTCAGCCGGCGCGACCGGACGGTTCGGTACGACGAACGCTCGCTGCAACTGACGGCGATTCAGTTTAAGCTGTTGTGGAGCCTGGCGCGTCATCATAACAGCCTATTGCACAAAGCCGACCTTCACCGCTGGGTGCTCAATAAATCCTACTGCCGTGATGACCGGAGCATCGATATGCACTTGAGCCGAATCCGGAAAAAGCTGGTGGTCGCCGGAATGCCCGCCGATGCGATTCAAACCGTCCGGGGGCACGGCTATCGGTTGTCGCTTTTGCCTCCGGCGGGGGAACTGGCCCCCCGGGCCGAGCGGCGCGCCACGTTTACTTGATACCCGATAGCAATCTCAAGGAGCTTGTTTTGAATACCGACATTCTGACGTCCCGGGCACAGGTGCCGCTCGACTCGCCCGCCCGAACGCTGCATCGCCTGTGCAAACACTTCAGCCATAAAGTCAGTGCGCGCTGGGATGAAGCCCGGGGCGAGGTGGACTTCGGTATCGGTCAGTGTGAATTGCGGGCCGAAGGCCCTCTGCTTCACTGCCTCTGCCGTTCGCAGGCGCCTGTCGATCTGCGCGATATTGAAGACACCATTGAGCGCCACCTCGGCCCCATGAGCGGTCAAGCAAAGAACCCGCCCGCGGTTCGCTGGGAGCGGTGACTCGCTCTCCCAACGCGGCGGTGGAGGCGCCCGCTCTACCCACCTTTCTTCGCTATGTCGGGGCCTCGGTGACGGGGCTGCTGGCATTGACCGGTGCGGCACTGGTCGATGGCATCATGGTGGGGAAGTGGTTGGGGGCCGATGCGCTGGCCGCCGTGAACCTGTTGATTCCCCTCTGGACGTTGCTCTTTGGCCTGGTGCTAATGCTGGCCATTGGGGGCAGCGTGGTGGCGGGGCGGTACCTGGGCGCCCGCCGTCGGCGCGCGGCCAGCCGGGTGTTCTCCGGTTGCCTTTGGGGGGCGGGGGTTGGCGGGCTCGCGCTGAGCCTGCTCGCTACGGTATGGCATGAGCCGATCCTGCAACTGCTGGCCGTGCCGGAGAGTCTGCGCCCGCTGATTCAACCCTACTTCCACATTGTGCTGCTCGGCCTGGCGCCCCAGTATCTGGCGGTGGTGCTCTACTATTTCTTGCGCACGGGCGGGCAGCCCCAGCGGGCCAGCCGAGCGCTGGTGGCCGGGGCGATGGTCAATATCATTCTGGATGTCTGGCTCTTGGCGGTGTTGCGCTGGGATATTCGCGCCGCCGCCCTCGCCACCGTGGCCGCCCAGCTGACTCAGTGCCTGCTGTTGCTCTACCTCTTCCGGCGTTCATCCACGCCGCTTCAATGGACGCGGGTTCGGCCCAGCCTCCGGCGGTTGCGACAGTTCTGCGGCAACGGCCTGTCCGAATTCGTTAACGAAGTCTCCGCCGGGCTGGTGTTGTTGGTCATTCATTGGTTGTTGAGTCGCCAATACGGTATTGCCGGAGTCGCCGGTTTTGCCCTGATTCACTACGGGCTGTTGCTCAACATTATGCTGGCCTTTGCCATTGCCGAAGTGGTGCACGTGCTTGTTAGCCAGAATCGCGGCGCGGGGCAGTGGCACAGAGCGCATCGCTTTTTCCGCTTCGGGATGGTGATGGCGTTGAGTTCGGGCATCGTGCTTTGGGGTGCCATTCAATGGGGGAGCGAGCCTTTAAGCCGGTGGTTCTTTGCCGACGCCCAAGCCGCGGTAGCGCAGTACGCGCAAGCGTTCTGGGCGGTCATTGGCTTGGTG
Source organism: Marinimicrobium locisalis (assembly GCF_039822625.1). Taxonomy (NCBI): domain Bacteria; kingdom Pseudomonadati; phylum Pseudomonadota; class Gammaproteobacteria; order Cellvibrionales; family Cellvibrionaceae; genus Marinimicrobium; species Marinimicrobium locisalis. The sequence continues at coordinate 12,504 of NZ_JBDLLG010000015.1, read as the reverse complement.
TTCTGGCTGACCGGTGCCAACTTGGTGTTGTCGGCTTGGTTCACCGGGTTGCAGCAGCCCGGACGCTCGGCCTTGATTGCGCTGTCTCGCAGCCTTTTGCTGCCGCTGCTGTTTTTGATGTTGCTGAGCGTCCAGCCGGGGGTCTCTTTTCTGTGGTCGTTGCCGCTGGCGGAAGCGTTTACTCTCGTTCTGGCGTTGGGCATGAAGGTGCGTCAATCTTCAACCGGGCGCCTGGAGTTGGCTGCTAAATGATTGTTGTGCCAAAAAGTGTAACAATCGTAAAACTAAATGACATTGAGAACCATTCTCATATAATCGGTCACACATCCTCCTCACAGGAATCGTTACGAGGAACTTTCTATGGCCGATTTCGCTCGACATCTCGCTGAGTACACCACGTTTCAGGCGTTTGTAAATTGTTACTTGCGCGAAGTGGACCCCGGGCAGTGGCTTTGTTCGGACGCGCCCCAAACCCGAGCGCTCTTACCCCAGACCTTGCTTACGGGGAAGTCTCTACTGCAACTGCATTTGCCTCGCCAGGACGCCACTCTCTGGTTCTTGGTCAGCTACCGTTCGCTGGCCGGTCGCCATCGCATTGAAGCGGTGTTTTGTCGGCACTCGGGCGGATACCCAAGCGCGCAGCTAAAGCAGGAAGGGTTCTGGAGTACCTTGCTGTTGTTGGTCAAAGAGCTGTTCCATGAGCGGGGAGGGCACGCCGGCGCGGGCTTGAAACATCGCCAGCTGGAGTTGACCCACCGGCTGACCGACAGCCTGCAAAACACCATCCGCTACCTGGAAGCGCGTTGGCAAACGCCGTACCAGGAGCCGGACCACTTCAACAGCGCCGAGCAGAGCTTGCTGCTCGGCCACTGGCTGCACCCCACGCCCAAAAGCCGGCAAGGCATTCTCGACTGGCAGCACGAAATGGTGACGCCGGAGCTGCAGGGGCAGTTTCAGCTTCACTACTTTGCCGCCCACCGGGACCGGGTGGAGCAGCAGTCGCTGCTGGGATCGGAAGCGGAAGTCCTGCTGCGCGAGGCGCTTCAGATTAGCGACCATTCGGTGGGGGTGGAGCCTCACGAAGTGTTGATTCCCGTGCATCCGCTACAGGCCCACTGGCTGATGGCCAGGCCCCATATAAAAGCCTGGTTGAAGGCGGGGGAGCTGCGTTATCTGGGGCCGCTCGGTCATAGTTTTTCCGCCACCTCCTCGGTTCGCACGGTCTACCACCGGGATGCGCCCTGGATGTACAAAGTGTCGCTGCCGGTGAAAATCACTAACTCGCTTCGCCAAAATAAGGTGCACGAGCTGCGCGCGGGCGTCTTGATGGCGGGCTTGATGCAGCGCTTGCGCTTTTCCGAGCGTTTTCCCCGCTTTCAGGTCATCAGTGATCCGGCCTATTTGACTCTTCGCCACCCCGACGGGCTGGAAAGTGGCTTCGAAACCGTGCTTCGCGACAACCCCTTTGACGGGGAGTCCGGCCGGCACGTGTACTGCCTGGCGGCGCTGCTGCAGGATGTATGGCATCCAGAGCAAGAGCGCTCGGTATTGTCCGAGCTTTTGCACCAGCAGGCCGCGGAGGAAAAACGGCCGGTGCGGGCTGTGGGCGAGGATTGGTTCGAGGCCTATTGGCAATGCGCCGTTGAACCTTGCCTAGTGTTGTTCGATCACCACGGCATTGCGCTTGAGGCGCATCAGCAAAACAGTTTGTTGAAGCTCAACGAAGGTGGCTACCCGGAGACGTACTACTATCGGGACAATCAAGGTTTTTACCTGGACGAGCAACAGCGGGAGAAACTGCTGAAGTGGCAGCCGCTACTGAGCCCGGACAGCGAACTGTTTTACCCCTCCGCCAGCATTATGGACCGCTTTGGTTACTATCTGCTGGTGAACCAAGTGTTTGCGGTCATCTACCGTCTTGGCGCGGACGGCATCCTCACTGAGGATGCCTTGCTCGAGCGCTTGCGGCACCGGTTGGATAGCCTGCGGCTGACGCTCTCCGGCAGCGGCCGGGCATTGATCGAGCGCTGGCTGACCCAAACCCAGCTACCGGCGAAGGCCAACCTGCTGACTCGCGTGGAAGACATTGATGAGCTGGAGGCCGAGCTGGAACTGGCTGCCTATACCACCATCGACAATCCGCTTTGTTCCGCTAGCCAGGCCGCCGCGGCGCTCAAGGAGGCGGCTTATGTCTGAAGCACTGACCGCCCCCACCTCAGAGGCCGAACCGGGCCTGCCGGCGCAGGGCGAAACGCCGGCTGAGCGCGTACTTCGCCAGGCCCTGGAAGCGGCATTGTTCGAAGGCCTGGTCGATTACGTTCTGGTACCCGTGGAAAAGGGGCTGTGGGACACGCTGTACTTCAGCTTGGGCCGGCAGGACTACCGCTGCGCCGGCCGGGTGCGTGAGTTCGGAAGGGTGCGTTTACATATCGCCGCGCTGTCCCGGGTTCACTCGGTGCCCTCCGTGATCCTCCCCGAAGAGGTGTTGTCGCGGTTGCTGGACGCCTTGCCGGGAGAGGAACAAACTCGCCGGCGTTTTGAACGCGAACTGACTCAAACCCGCCACTGGTGCGAGTGGAACGAGCGGCATCTGCCGCCGCTGCGCGATCGCCGTGCTCTGTCATTGCCCGAATTGGAAATGGCCATGCGTGAAGGCCACCCTTACCACCCTTGTTTTAAAGCCCGGGTCGGGTTCAGTGAACGGGATCATCAGCGCTATAGCCCCGAGTCGGGGTCGCCCTTGCGCCCTCATTGGATTGCCCTGCCGCGCGAGCAAGTGGTGGCCGCTGGTTTGGCCTCCGATCAGGAGCGTTTTTGGCGTCGCGAGCTCGGTGAAGCGGGCTATCAAAACCTTCGAGAAAGAGCCCGGGTTCGCGGGCTTGATCCGGAGTCAGTTACCTTTGTGCCCGTCCACCCCTGGCAGTGGCAAAAGTATTTGGCGGCGCGGTGTCAGAAAGCAGCGCTTAAGGCGGTGGACTTGGGGCAACCGGGCGATGAGTACTGGGTCAGTCAGTCGGTGCGCACGCTGATGAATCGCACCCACCCCAAAAAAGCCGACCTTAAATTACCGCTGAGCATCGTTAGCACCTCCGCACCGCGTCACCTGCTCAGTCACGGAATTGAATCCGGCCCCCGCTTATCTCTATGGATCGCGGAGACTGTTGAGCGTGACCACTTTTTCCAACGCTATCCGCTGGTCATCTTGCGAGAGTACGCGGGGTTGCGAGTGAAAGAGGCCGGAGCGTTCGCGGACGGTGATCCGGAAATTTGCGAATTCGGCGCCCTGTGGCGCGAGAGCTTGGCCGCCCATCAAAAAACCACCGAAACTGCCGCGCCGCTGATGGCGTTGGCCTTGATCGAGCCCGACGGCCGGCCCTTTATCGACCCTTGGGTGCGGCGCTACGGCCTGGAAACCTGGTTGGGGCAACTGTTCCAGACCTTGATTCTTCCGGTGTGGCATTTGGTCGCCCGGCACGGCATCGGTTTGGAAGCGCACGGCCAGAATACTGTTTTGCTTCATGAGAACGGTTGGCCCACGCGCCTGGCGGCCCGGGATTTTCACGAGAGTGTGGAATACGTTGAAGCGTTTCTCGCCGAGCCTGAAAGGGCCCCCGCCTTTTCTCGCGAGCCGCGCTACGCCCACGCCCAACCCAACGAGTACTACTGGATGACCTCGGTGGAGGCGTTACGGGAACTGGTGATGGACACGCTTTTTGTGTTTCACCTCTCCGAGCTCGCCCTCGTGTGTGAAGAGCATTACCGGTTGCCCGAAGGGCGATTCTGGTCGCTGGTGGGGGAGTGTCTCGAGGGTTACCGCCACGCCGGGCACTGTCGTTCGGACCGGCTCGACGCGCTGGGTTACCAGTCCCCCATGATTCAGGTGGAGTCCCTGCTGCGAAAGAAACTCTGCCCCGAAGAGAGTGAGTACCACCACCGGGTTTTCAATCCTTTTAGACACTCTCATCAACAACATTTTTCTTCCCAACACTTTTATGGAAAAGAGGTGCCTCATGCTGTTCTACCTCGATGATCACGCTTATGCACAACGCGACCTGGAGGCTCGCTGGCAAGCCTTGAGCTCCCAGCCCGAACTGGCTGCGGCCCGCCGCATTGCGGTCTGTACGCACGATCGGTTCGAATGGCTGGCAATCGCGCTTTACGCCCGGCGCCATGGCCTGTCGGTTGCGCCTCTGCACTCGGATACGCCCCAAACGTCGGCGCTGGCGAAAGCCCGTCAGCTTGAGTGCGACACGCTGGTCTGGCAGAGCGCGAGCAACGTTCACCCGCTTGAGCCGACACAAGCCCCCTCCGGTACGCTGATTCAGTTCAGCTCCGGCACCACCGGCGAGCCTAAGCGCATTGAGCGAACCTGGTCGGAAATCGCCACAGAGATTGAACACTACAACCGCGCGTTGGACCTTTCCCCGGAAGTGGTGCCCGTGGTGGCCTGCTCCGTCACCCACTCCTACGGTTTGATTTGCGGGGTCATGGCTACCATGGAGCGCGGTGCCGTGCCGCACATTGTGACCGGCTGGAACCCGAAGCATTTGCTCAGAACCTTGCGCCAGTATTCCAAGCCGATGCTCTACAGTTCGCCGTCGTTTATCAAAACGTTATTGATGTTGTGGCCGGGTGACCAGCCGCTGTACGGCGTGATGACCTCCGGCAGCGTTATGCCGCGCGCCTGGTTCGAGACGCTGACCAAGAAAACCATCAATGTCTGGCAGCAGTACGGTTGCTCCGAGGCCGGTTGCGTTGCCATCGCCCGGCAGCCGGCGGAGGCGGACGTTATGGGCTCCGCCCTCGGCCACTGTGAATTGCAGGCCGGGGACGACCCGAACGCGCCGCAAGAGGTGGTGATTCAGGTGGGCGGGCGAGCCGTCCACACCGGTGATGCCGGCTACCTGGACGCTTCCGGCGCGCTGCACTTCTGCGGCCGCCTGGACGATACCATTATTTCCGCCGGGCTGAATGTGTACCCACAGGAAGTCGAAGAGGCGCTAATGGCCCACTCGGGCATTCAGGATGTCGTGGTCTTTAAGCTGCCGGATGCTCTGGCCGGCGAACGGGTCGCGGCGGTGTACACGGGCGATGCTTCCTTGACCGATCGGGATCTGCGCTCATTCTACCGCGAACGCTTGGCCACCTATCAGTGGCCTACTTGGGTTCGCCACCTGGAGCAAATTCCGCGCATGCCCAATGGCAAAGTCAGTCGCCGCGAACTGGCTTCGCGCTTTGCGGTGGAAGGCAGAAATGAACCGCGTCAGGGAGTGGCTTGATATGACGGCCGTTGTAAAAAGTAAGTTTGTGGACCAAGTGCGCCAGTTACTGGAGGTTCATCTACCCCGCCTGCCACTTGATGCGTTGGCGCCCGAGGCGCACCTGACGTTCGACCTGGGGATGGACTCGGTGGAACTGATGCAGCTGTTGGTGTTGCTGGAAACCGAAGCCGGCTACGCCATTCCCGAGCACGCCCTGGACCCCGAGCAGCTGCAAACGCTCGCCGATCTGGAGCGGCTAATGGCCTGCGCTCCGGAACCGGAAGATACCGTGGGCGAGCCCGAGCTCGATGTGAAAGTCCACTGTGTGGTCAGTTGCTTGTGCCACCCCGTCAAGCGGGCCGGGTTCGATCATCGTCCCTTTTATTTTGGTGTGTGGGATGCCGAAGTCTTTGTGGATGAGCGGGCGCGCTTGCGGTATCACGCAGACGATGTCGATCACGGCTTTTTCTTTTCATGGTTCGAGCGGCTTTACGGAACAACGGTGACCCCGTGGTACGACCACAGCCTGAGTAAGGCCCGAAATATTGAGAACCTCGAAGCACTCATGAGCGGCCGAGCCGAGTGGGAGTACCTGATGGTAATGCTCGACCTGTACCGCCTGCCCGAACGGGAAAACCGATTCAAGCTAAACCCCTTTCCGCATTACGTACTTCTGGAAGACAGCGTGCGAAAGGACCAGGTCTGGATGTGGGACCCGGACTTCCGCTGGGAGGGAACGCTGGATCGCCGCCGGGTGATGCACGCGGTGGAGTCGCCCGCCGTCGCCGGGGGCTACACCCTCAATGTGCGCCACCTCCACGAACCCAACCCCGAGGCCGTGGCGGCCTATTTCGAGGTGTGCTTTCAGCCCACCACCAACGGTTTGACCCAAGCGGTGGAGCAGATTATTCAGCAGCACCTGCCCGGAGAGGGAGTACGGGAGCCTTCGGCCCTGGGCGCCGCGCTGGCGGAGCTGCCCGTTTTGGCGATTCGCAAATACGCCTACGAACATGGGCTGGCCTATTTCTGGCGGGCGCTCGGGCGTTCCGCCGATGAGTTTGAACAGTGGTGTGATGTGATTGAAGCACTGGTTAAAGGTTATGAGCAATTGTTGTATCAGGCCAACAAATGGGCCATGACGCAAAAAGCCGAGGACCTGGCCGCGCTGGCCAACGCCGTGGCCTGGCAAAACGAGCGGGAACACCGCATTAAGCGCGCTCTGTTTCTGGCCTACAACGAATGGCGTCAGCGCTATTTAGCCTCAAGCCCAGTACCGGAGGTGGCCAACCTATGATGCATTTGTCTTTGTGTACCATCAGCTTTCGTCATCACTTGGTCTCTTTGCCGGAGCTGGCGACCTTCGCCGCTCGCTCCGGCCTGGATGGCATTGAACTGTGGGCCGCCCACGCCCGCAGCCTGCGCTCCCAACCGGCACTCAGTGGCCGCTGGCTGGATGCCATGAACCTCGATGTATCCATGCTCAGTGATTACTTGCCCTTTACGGGCCCGGCCCGAAAAGGCGAAGAAAAGTTGGGCGAGCTGTGTGAAATGGCCGAGCACTGGAATACCACCAAGCTGAGAATCTTCGCCGGGAAAAAAGCCAGCGCCGACAACACCGAACTGGAGGTTCAGTCCCTGGTCTCGCGCCTGCGGGACTACTGCCAGCAGGCCCAGGAATCGGGCCGCGAGCTGTTAATCGAAACCCATCCGCACACTCAGGCCGATACCATCGCCTCCACGCTGGAGTTGCTAAGCGCGGTGGATCACCCCGCCCTGAAAATCAACCTGGATGTGCTCCATATTTGGGAGGCCCGCGAGGACCCCATCAAGGCCTGGCACCTGCTCTCGCCTCATGTTCATCATTTGCATTTTAAAAACATCAGCCAGCGAGAGCACTTACCGGTGTTCGCTCCGGAGAACGTCTATTCCGCCGCGGGCAGTCGCGAGGGAATGGTGCCTTTGTTTAACGGCGCCTACGACTTTGCCGACTTTATCGAAATGCTGCCCCGCGACCGGGTTCACAGCGCCTCACTGGAATGGTTCGGCCACGACCCCTGTGGCGTAATCGCCGAAGACAGCCAGCAAATCCGACGCGTCAGAGCGGGCCGTCTATGCGAAGCCTAACGCACCACTGCTCAACCGAATCAATCTATCCGTAGGTTAGGTAAGGGCGTGAGCCCGCCACCTGACAAATGGATACAATCTTTCGTGCAGGTTCAGGCCTGTCAGATGTCGAGCTCAAAACGAAGCACCACCTGACAGCCAAACCTTGCGGGTCGTTTTGTTGTGAACCACCTCACAAAACCCATATTTTTTGCTTGTTGGCGCGCAAGTCTACCTACAAACTGAAAAGGACTCGATAGACTTCACTCCGTTGAGTGATTTCGCGCCGCCGTGGCGCCGAATCACTTGGAGATTGACGGACGCCAAGGACAGTCATACGGACCTATGAAACATATTCTTCGCCTCCCCAAGACCGGGCAGCAATACACACTCGTTAGCACCCGGCGCAAGCCTTCCCAAGCCGCCACCCAGCCGCCGTTGCAACTGAGCGAGCCACAGCAGCAGTCGCTGTTGGCCGAGGTGGACGTCATGCCCCCCAGCAACTGGGCCCAGTTGTGGGAGGCGGTCAAACCCCCGGGCAAGCCCCCCTTGGCGGACGCCACCCGCGTCAAAGCGGCCCTGGCCGAGCTGTTGAAGGCCAACCAACTACGCTGGCAGTCCCACAACCCCACCTCGGAACTGAAAAAGGCCAAGGGCACGCGGGGTAGCCAGCCCATTCAGGGAAAGCTTGAGAAAGCCGCTTATGGTGGCACCCACACCGGCCAGTCGCTGGACTCCGCCTCCCCGGATACGGGCGAGGTGGGCGGAGACGAGGCCGCCCCCGTCGGGAAAGCCCCGGCAAAAGACGGCAGCCCGCCGGCCAAGGAATGCGCCACCGAAGGTGAACCCATCAGCATGGTCTCCGGGGAGGAGCTGCTTCAACTGACCGACGGCCGCCTGCCGGGCCCCATGCCCCTGGAGTGGACCCGCACCTACCGCAGCTCCCACGCTCGGGATATCGGCCTGGGGGCGGGTTGGACGCATACCTGTAGCGAAACCCTCACCCTCGAAGATGAACAGGTCCTCTACCGGGATGCCGAGGGCCGGGATATCGCCCTGCCGCTACCGGAGGTCAAACACAGCAGCCGCCACTGGTCCGAAGGGCTGCGACTCGAACGCCAATCCGAGAATGCCTTTCTCCTGCACCAGGAAGGCCAGTGGACCAAACGGTTTGCCTCCCGCGGCGCCATCGGAGACACGCTGTTACTGGTCCAGCTCCAACACCCCGCCTACCGCCCTGAAAAAACCGTGCTGGGCGAACGGGAGCCCGAGCGGGGCTACGCCATCAACCTGCACTACAGCGCCGGCGGCTGGCTGCAGCGCCTGGAAAGCAACTGGGGCAAACGCCTGGAACTGCGCCGGGACCAACACCACCGCCTTACCCAGCTGGCGCTGGTGGATGGCCCCAGCGACCGGGAAAAAGTCCTCGCCGAATATGACTACAGCCCGGAAGGCGACCTGATTACCCACCGCAACGCGGCGGGGGCCGAAGAGCGCTATCAGTACACCAACCACCTGATTCGCGAGCGTCAGCTCAAAACCGGCTTTCGCTTCTTCTTCGAGTGGGACGGTGACGCCCCCGGCGCGCGCTGCACCCGCCAGTGGGGCGAGCGGGGCATTTACGACTATCGCTTCGAGTGGGACCCGGACAACAAGCGCAGCCGGGCCACCGACAGCCGTGGTTACACCCGCGAATACCGGTACAACGACTACGGTCAGGTCCTCACGGAAACCGACCCCGAAGGCGGTCGCCACCAGTACGCCTATGACCAGGGTCGTAAAACCGCTTACACCGACCCGGAAGGTCACACCACCCGTTACTTTTACGACGAAGACAAACGCCCCGCGGGCCTGGAAGACGCTCTGGGTCAACGGCTCAGCCTCGGGTACTTCAACCAGCGCCCCACGCGCTTTAAAGATAAAAACGGCCACCTCTGGACCCGCCGCTATGACCGCCGGGGCCTGCTCACCGAACTGACCGACCCCTTCGGCCTGAGCACCCACTACCGCTACAACCGCATGGGGCTGTTGAACGAGGTTCGCGACCCCTCGGGTAACCGAACCCAGTACCAATGGTCCCCCGCGGGCGAGCTACTCAGCGTGACCGACCCGGACGGCCACCAGCGGCGCCTGCACCACAACGAATGGGGCCAACTCATTCAGGTGGACATCCGCCTGAAGGGCCGCATCAAGGCCGGCTCCATCCGCTTTGCCTACACCGAGACCGGGCAGCTGAGCCAAGTCGTTACCGCCAGTGGCGATACCCACACCTACCAATACAACGACAACGACCAGCTGACCCGCTACAGTGACCCGCGCGGGCGCGTGACCGAATTCAAGTACGACGGCCTGAGCCAAGTCATCGAGCGCATCGACCCCGAAGGCCATCGCCTACGGTACGAATACGACAACGAGCGCAACCTTACCGCCCTGATCAACGAAAACGGCGAAAAATACCAATTCTTCTACGACGGCAACGAACGCCTGATCAAGGAAATCGGCTTCGACGGTCGGGTGCAACACTACCAATACAACGCCGCCGGCCACCTGATCCAGCACCTGGACGCCGGCGAAGTGCTCACCCAGTTCGAGCGCGACGCCCTGGGCCAACTGCGCACGCAAAGCCGCCGCCGCATAGGCGTGAACGAGATTGAAGAGCACACCCGCTTTGCCTACGACCCGGCCGGCCAGCTCACCGAAGCCTATAACGAACACCAGTACCTCAAGTTCGATTACAACCCCTACGGCAAAGTCACCCGCGAGCACCAGTGCGACCTGAACGCCCAGCGCGAGCGGCTGCTCTCCACCGCCCAGGAGATCGACTACCGCTACATCTGGCCGGGCCTGCGCAGCGGCATGACCCTCCCCGGCGGGGATGTGATCGACTACCGCTTCGACCAGCAACTGCGCTGGACCGGTGCCACATTCAACAAGGCGACCCTCGCGGACATCGACCGCGACCCCCTGGGCCGGGAACAGGCCCGCCACCAGGGCGGGCTGACCACCTACAGCGACTACGACCCCGCCGGCCGCCTGCTGCGCCAACACAGCGAGCGGCGCGACCACAAACACCCGGGCCCGATTCAGCGCGAATACGACTACGACGCCTTCGGCAACCTTAGCCAACTGACCGACGGCCCTGACCAGCAGCGTTTTGTCTACGACCTGCTGGACCGGCTCAAGCGAGTGGAAGGCACCTTCGAAGAACGCTTCCACTTCGATCCGGCCGGCAATCTGCTGGGCAAACACGGCAAGGCCGACGGCAACCGACTCACCCTACAAGGCGACCGCAAGTTCCGCTACGACGCCCGCGGCAACCTGATCGAAGAGCGCCGGGGCAAAGGCGGCAAGCTCCTCACAAAATACCACTACAACCTGGCCAACCAGCTGGTCAAAGTGGAACGGGACGGCCAAAGCACCGAATACCGCTACGACCCCCTGGGCCGGCGCATCGCCAAACGCGCTGGCGAGCAGGAAACCCGCTTCCTCTGGGCTGCCGACCAAATGGTGCGCGAAAGCTCGGGCGAGCAAACCAAAACCTACATTTACGAACCCGAAAGCTTCCGCCCCCTGGCCCTGGTCCAGAACGGCGAGATTTACCACTACCACCTCGACCACCTGGGCACCCCGAGGGAGCTGACCAGCGAAACCGGCGACCTCGTCTGGAAAGCCCGCTACAAAACCTACGGCAACGCCGCCATCCAGGCCGTGGACGAGGTGGACAACCCCATCCGCTTCCAGGGCCAATACTTTGATGAAGAAACCGGGCTACACTACAACCGGCACCGGTACTACAATCCAGAAACGGGGCAGTTTACGACGCAGGACCCGATAGGGTTGTTGGGGGGCATTAACAACTATCAGTATGCGCCGAATCCCACTGGGTGGGTGGATCCGTTGGGGTTGACATGTAAGGAAAGGAAATACACCAATCTGAAAGAAATGGAGCCAGAATACCGCGCTGAAGAGTTAGGATTCGCAAAAGCGTGGGATGGTTTAGGTGTAGAGGTGGAATACTTAGAGAGTGAAGAGGAGCGTGCGCCTTTTAAAATTTTCGTCAAAGACGGCCTGATAGTTGATGCATACGGGAAGCCATTGGATACGGGGGGTGGCCCGTATATATTTGTTATGGATCCACAGGGACGTATTTTTGCCGGAGCACCAAGGATATTTGAATTTCATCACTCCTCATTTTTAGGTGGTGGTGATGTTGCATCTGCCGGTGAAATGGAAGTTGCGTCTGGCTATTTGTTGCGAAATAACTCTGAAAGCGGGCACTATAAGCCAACTGAAGCGCACAATGACCAGTTTGTTCGGGAAATGAAGGAAAGGGGAGTTGATGCAGAGCAGACAAGAGAATATAGAGATAAGGATTAGGTGGACATGTCAAACTTTGAAGCACTCAAATCAATTGGGGCAGAAGTAAAGCGAGATAAAAATAACCAGCTTATCATTGGGTTTACTTCACAAAAAATTACTAATGAGCAGCTTAACTTGCTAAGCGGCGTAAACGAGGATTGTCTTCTAGCATTTTATAGTTGTGACTTCTCGAGTTGCGATTTATGTCTTTTAAAGACATCTAGCTTTAGAAAAATTGCCGTAATATATTGCCGATTTGATAATGATCAACTGTGCGATATATGTGAAATACCAAGCTTGAATTGGTTAAAGATTTTCGATACAAAAGTAACGAATGAAGCCGTAGAAAAAATTCTCATGAAAAAAAATAACTTACAGATTAAGTTGAATTAAAAAACACGTGGTGTAGCGCACCTTTTTGCCATCATACTTTTTGCCAAATTATTCATCATACGATGTGTTAAAAATGCACAGGTTTAGCGAGCGGAGGTCGTACGCATTTTAGTGCTTGCCAAGTTGCCGTCGCGCTTCGTACCGAATTGCTGTCGAATGCGCTGTGGGTAAGTTGTTTTGAAGAATTTTAGATGTAAAAAAGGGCTAATCATACGGCTAGAATTTGAGGGGGACCTCTATTTTCTACCGCAATACCGGATGACGGGCATCCATTGTTTGAGATTTACTTTGCGGTAAGCGTTCATTCTACAGCGTTCTACCTAGTCTGAATATCGCGCGATAGCATGGCCTCTCATTCATTGAGGAGGCAGATTATGACCACTACCTA